>NZ_JARHXC010000337.1:0-7080 GCF_029222405.1 Microbacterium sp. Kw_RZR3
TTCGTCGTCGCCTCAGGGCAGCGAGACGTTGGTGGTGTTGATCGGCACCGCGTAGATGTCTTCGATGGCGTCGGCGTAGTCCTTCACGATGACATTGCGCTTGATGCTCATCTTGGGGGTGAGATGCCCGCTGGCTTCGGTCCACTCGGTGGGCAGGATCGTGAACTTGCGGATCGACTCCGCGCGCGAGACGCGCGCGTTCGCGCGGTCGATCGCGCCCTGCACCTCGGCGCGCACCTTCTCGTTGGTCGCCGCGTCCGCGAGTGACATGTCGGCCGGCAGCCCGTTGTTCGCGAGCCACGTCGGCAGCATCTCGGGGTCGAGCGTCACCAGGGCCGAGATGAACGGCTTGTGGTCGCCGACCACGACGACCTGACCGACGATCGGGTTGGCGCGGATGGGGTCCTCGAGGGCCGCGGGGGCGACGTTCTTGCCGCCGGCGGTGACGATGATCTCCTTCTTGCGTCCGGTGATGGCGAGGAAGCCGTCGCTGTCGAACGCACCGATGTCGCCCGTCTTGAACCATTCGCCGTCGAAGGCCTCGGCCGTGGCTTCGGGGTTCTGCCAGTACTCGCGGAACACGTTCACCCCGCGCACCTGGATCTCGCCGTCGTCGGCGAGACGGATGCCGACACCCGGCAGGACGGGACCGACGGTGCCGATCTTCGATTTGGTGGCGAGGTTGACCGTCGCTGGGGCCGTCGTCTCGGTGAGGCCGTACCCCTCGAGGATCACGACGCCGAGGCTGCGGAAGAAGTGACCGAGACGGGGCCCCAGAGGAGCCGACCCCGACACCGCGTACACGACGCGTCCGCCCATGGCATCCCGAAGCTTCGAGTAGACGAGCTTGTCGAACAGGGCGAATTTGATCTTGAGCAGCAGCGGGATGGACTTCCCGTCCTGCAGACGTTGCGAATGCTCGATCGCGGCGTCGGCGGCGGCGCGGAAGATCTTGCCCTTGCCGCCTGCTTCGGCCTTCTGCTCGGCCGAGTTGTACACCTTCTCGAAGACGCGCGGGACGGCGAGGAGGAACGTGGGCTTGAACGTGCCGAGCGCGGGAAGGAGCTGCTTCGTGTCGGGCTGATGCCCGGTCTTGACCCCCGCGTGCACGTTCAGCAGCGAGATGAAGCGCGCGAACACGTGCGCGGTCGTGATGAACAGCAGGGTCGAGGCCCCGGGCGTCTCGACGACCTCGTGCAGGGCCTTGGCCGAGTTGCGCGCGAGCTCCACGAAGTTGCTGTGCACGAGGACGCAGCCCTTGGGGCGACCGGTCGATCCGGAGGTGTAGATCAAAGTCGCCACGTCGGACGCCTTGGCGAGGTGGCGGCGGCGCTCGATCTCTTCGTCGGTGATGTGGGTGCCGTTGGCGACCAGGGCGTCGAGCGCACCCGTGTGCATCTCCCAGACCTCGCGCACGAGCGTGAGGTCGCTGCGCACCTCGTCGAGCCGTGCGGCGTGCTCGGCCGACTCCACCACGGCGGCGATCGCTCCGGAGTCGGAGACGATCCACGAGATCTGCGACGGCGAGCTCGTCTCGTACACCGGCACCATGATCGCTCCGGCGTAGAACAGGGCGAAGTCGACGAGCGTCCAGTCGTACGTGGTGCGCGCGATGAACGCCACTTTCTCGCCGGGCTGGATCCCCGCCGCGACGAACCCCTTCGCGAGCGCGATCACCTGGCGCTCGAACTCGGCAGCGGTGACGTCACGCCACCCCTGCGCATCGGGGACGGCGAACAGCGGTCGGTCGGGGGTCGCCCGGACGCGGTCTGCCAACAGGTCGGACGCGTTGGCGTCCGGGTCGGCTTCGACGAGGGGGGGAAGGTCGAACTGGATCACGGCAACTCCTTCGGTACCGGAAAAATGTCGATCGGTGCATCGAGTCTATCCGGACGGTTTCGCCGGTCCGCGGCAGACGCCCGGTCCGGCATGTGTTCCACGGGGTGGCTAGACTTCTCCGGGCCGCGCCGGGTGGCAGGCCGGAGGGGAGCACGGTGCAGAACGTCGGCATCGACATCGGGGGCACGAAGATCGCGGGCGGCGTCGTCGCCGAAGACGGCACGATCGTCGAGAAACTCCGCGTGGACACCCCGATCGATCCCGCGGCGCTCGTGGATGCCGTCGTCGACATGGCCGATCACCTGCGCCGCGCGCACGAGATCCATGCGATCGGCGTCGCCGCGGCGGGGTTCATCAGCTCCGATCGCAGCACCGTGATCTACGCCCCCAACATCGACTGGCGCAACGAACCGCTCCGCGCCCGTCTCGAAGACCGCCTCCACGCTCCGGTCACGATCGAGAACGACGCCAACGCGGCCGGGTGGGGCGAGTACCGCTTCGGGGCCGGTCGCGGCGTCCGCGACATGGTCATGCTGACCATGGGCACCGGCGTCGGCGGCGCTGTCGTCACCGACGGCGAACTGTTCCGCGGCGGTCACGGCATCGGCGCCGAGCTCGGTCACATGCGCTTCGTCCGCGGCGGCCACCCGTGCGGGTGCGGACAGAACGGATGCCTCGAGCAGTACGCGTCCGGCCGCGCCCTGCAGCGCGAAGCGAACGCCATCGCCGACGAGGGTGGTGTCGGCGCTGCCCTGGCCGCCGTGCGCGACGAGAAGGGTGCCATCCCCGGTACCGCCATCTCGCGGTTGGTGCTCGCGGGCGACCCCGGGGCCCTCGAAGCCCTGCGCCGCGTCGCCACCGCGCTCGGCGAGGCCTGCGGGGGATTCCAGGCCGTGCTCGATCCGGAACTGTTCGTGATCGGCGGCGGCGTGGCGCAGCTCGGGGAAGATCTTCTCGCACCCGTGAAGCTCGCATACGAGACCTCGCTCCCGGGGTACGGTGAACGTCCGGTGGCCGAGTTCACGATCGCGCGACTGGGCAATGACGCTGGCCTCATCGGCGTCGCAGACCTGGCGGGCAAGGAGCGCTGACGATGTTCTACTGGCTCATGAAGTACGTCGTGATCGGACCGGTCATCAAGGCCGTGTTCCGTCCGTGGCTCGTGGGTCGGCGGAACATCCCGCGCGAGGGCGCGGCGATCCTGGCGAGCAACCACCTGTCGTTCTCCGACTCGATCTTCCTGCCCCTGATGATCGACCGGCGGATGGCGTTCCTGGCCAAGAGTGACTACTTCACGGGCAAGGGTCTGAAGGGCTGGGCCACGCGCCTGTTCTTCACGGCCACCGGTCAACTGCCGATCGATCGTTCCGGTGGCAAGGCGTCCGAGGCGTCGCTGAACACGGGCCTCGGGGTCCTCGGCCGCGGGGAGCTCCTGGGCATCTACCCCGAGGGCACGCGCAGCCCCGACGGCACGCTCTATCGCGGCCGTACGGGCATCGCACGCATGGCGCTCGAAGCGCGAGTCCCGGTCATCCCGGTGGTCATGGTCGACACCGGTGCGGTCATGCCCATCGGCCAGCGACTGCCGCGCGTGGGACGCGTGGGCATCATCATCGGAGAGCCCCTCGACTTCTCTCGATTCGACGGCATGGAGGGGGACCGCTACATCCTGCGGTCCGTCACCGACGAGATCATGGTGGCCCTTCAACGCCTCGGCGAGCAGCGGTACGAAGACGTCTACGCCTCGACGGTGAAGGACCGTCTCGCCACTGCCCAGGCGGCGAAGGCGCCTGCGTCACGCCACTAGACTTCAGGGGTGAATCAGCAGCTCCACGACCTCGACCACTGGCGGACCTTGCCCATCAAGCAGCAGCCGCAGTGGTATGACGAGGGCGCGGTGGCCGCGGCATCCGCAGAATTGGCGACCCTCCCGCCGCTGGTCTTCGCCGGCGAGGTCGACATCCTGCGCGATCGCCTCGCTCGTGCCGCCGCCGGTCAAGCCTTCCTTCTGCAGGGCGGTGACTGCGCCGAGACGTTCGCCGGCGCGACCGCCGAGCAGATCCGCAACCGCATCAAGACGGTTCTGCAGATGGCCGTCGTGCTGACCTATGGCGCGTCGATGCCGGTGGTGAAGATGGGCCGCATGGCGGGCCAATTCGCGAAGCCCCGCTCGAGCGACGTCGAGACCCGCGGGGGAGTCACCCTGCCCGCCTACCGCGGCGACATCGTCAACGGGTACGACTTCACCGAAGAGTCGCGCAAGGCCGATCCCGCCCGCCTGCTCAAGGGCTACCACACGGCCGCCTCGACGCTGAACCTCATCCGCGCCTTCACGCAGGGTGGCTTCGCCGACCTGCGCGAGGTGCACAGCTGGAACAAGGGCTTCGCCTCGACCCCGGCGAATCAGGCGTACGAGAGCATGGCGACCGAGATCGACCGCGCGATCAAGTTCATGGAGGCGGCCGGCGCCGACTTCGACGAGCTCACGCGCGTCGAGTTCTACACCGGCCACGAGGGTCTGCTCATGGACTACGAGCGCCCCATGACCCGCATCGACTCGCGCACCGGCCTGCCCTACAACACCTCGTCGCACTTCCAGTGGATCGGTGAGCGCACCCGCGAGCTCGACGGGGCGCACGTCGACTACTTCTCGAAAATCCGCAACCCCATCGGCGTCAAGCTCGGCCCCACCACCACGGCCGAGACGGCGCTCGCGCTGATCGACAAGCTCGACCCCGAGCGCGAGCCCGGTCGCTTGACGTTCATCACGCGCATGGGCGCCGGCAAGATCCGCGACGCGCTGCCCCCGCTGCTCGAGGCCGTCCGCGACTCGGGCGCCACGCCGCTCTGGGTCACCGACCCGATGCACGGCAACGGCATCACGACGCCCACCGGGTACAAGACGCGTCGCTTCGACGACGTCGTCGACGAGGTGCGCGGCTTCTTCGAGGCCCACCGCGCCGTGGGAACCCACCCCGGCGGCATCCACGTCGAGCTCACCGGCGACGACGTCACCGAGTGCCTGGGCGGGTCGGAGCAGATCGACGAGGCCACCCTCGCGACGCGCTACGAGAGCCTGTGCGACCCCCGTCTGAACCACCGTCAGAGCCTCGAGCTCGCGTTCCTCGTGGCCGAGGAGCTCGAGAAGCGCTGAGGCCGTTCGCCCGTCCGACGCCCCCGATCCGTTGCGGTCGGGGGCGTCGTTGTCTTCGGGGTGGTCCCTTCGACAGGCTCAGGGACCTTCAACAGGCTCAGGGACCTTCAACAGGCTCAGGGACCTTCGACAGGCTCAGGGACCTTCGGCGCGCCCGCGCGCCGCGGGGCAAGCGGCCGCGCGGTGGCTGAGCTCGTCGAAGCCACGCCCCGACCCGTGGCGCTGTCCTACAGCGTCGGCGTCAACGTCACCGTGCTGCCCTGCGGCGCGGTCGTGCCCGCCTTGGGATTGCTCGAGCGCACCTTGTAGATGTCCCAGTACTTGAACCCCAGCGGCAGCGTGCCGTCGTCGATGCCGGCATTCACCTCGAAGCCGAGATTCTCGAGCGTCGACACCGCCTCTCGGATCGTCATGCCGACGATGTTCTCGGGGATCATGACGGGTTTCGGCCCGATCGAGACGCGGAGCGTGACGGTGTCGCCGGGGCGCCAGTTGCCGCCTCCGTCGCGATCGCCGATCGCGATCACGGTGCCCGAGGCGACGGAGTTGCTGTACTCCTCGCTCGTCGTCGTCTTCAGTCCGACCGACTGGAGCTTGCTCTCGGCATCGGCGGTCTTGAGGCCCGCGACGTCCGGGACCGGTCCGAGCGATGTCGTCAGCGACGCGGCGTCGCCCTCGTAGATCGTGCAGCCCCCCGTGCAGTCGATCGCGTCGCCGCCGGAGCGGGGAGTGATGGAGGCCGAGAGCACGGTGTCTGGTCCCGCGTCGGTGAACTCTTGCGCGACGCTCGTCACACCCACGTAGACGCTCTCCAGGATCCCCTGGACCTCGTTGAGGCTCTTGCCCTGCAGCTCGGGGATCTGGTGGGTGGCGGGTCCGGCCGAGACGAAGACCGTGACGACCGTGTCCTTGTCGAGGCGCGACCCCGCCGTCGGGTCGGAGCCGACCGTCGTCCCCGCCGGGATCTCCCGGTCGTTGACGTCCTGGGACTGCGCGAGCAACTGGTTCTGCGCGAGGAGGGCCTCGGCATCCGCGTAGCTCCGTTGAGAGACGTCGGGCACCTCGACGAGTGAGCCGGGCCCCGAGCCGAAGTACCACCCGGCGGTCGCGGACCCGCCCGCGAGCACGAGGACGAGCAGCAGCAACCAGATTCCCCGAGCGGTCCGCCGGCGCGTCTTCGCACGCAACCGGGTCGCGTTGTCGGCGTCCTCGGTCGGTGCGTCGGGGATCGTGGCGGTCTGGGGGAGCACCTTCGTCAGCTCGCGCGACTCGGCCGCGGTGGCCGGGCCGACCGTTCCCACCGAGACGGCTCGCGCCACCTGGGGGGCGAGGCCCAGTTCTTTCTCGACCTCGCGCAGGCGTTGGAGCATCACGCCCGCATCGACGGGACGATCGTCGGGCTCGCGTTCGGTCGACCAGAGCACGAGCTCGTCGAGCTGCTCGGGGACGGCGGGGTTCTTCGCGCTCGGGCGCGGGACCGAGTCGGTCGCGTGCTGGTAGGCGATCTGCATCGGCTGCTCGCCCTTGTAGGGCTGCTCGCCGGCGAGCATCTCGTACAGCATGATGCCGAGCGAGTAGATGTCGCTGCGGGCGTCGGCGGTGCCGCGCGTCACCAGCTCGGGCGCGAGGTACGCGATCGTCCCCATCAGCTGCGCACCGCTCGCGGTGTTGGCGGTGGTCGCACGGGCGAGGCCGAAGTCGCCGATCTTGATGCGCCCGTCCTCGGCGAGGAGCACGTTCTCGGGTTTGACGTCGCGGTGGACGATCCCGGCGCGGTGCGCGGCCGCGAGGCCCGACAGGATGGCATCCATGATCGTCAGGGTCTGATCGACCGTCAGGCGCTTGTGCTCGCGCAGGAGTTCTCGCAGGGTGATGCCGGGCAGGTACTCCATGACCAGGTAGGCCATCTCGCCGTCTTGCCCCTGGTCGAACACGTTCACCACGTGCGGGTCGCTCAGTCTCGCGGCCGAGCGGGCCTCCTGGATGAACCGGCTCTGGAACACGGTGTCGTCGCTGAGGTGGCCGTGCATGACCTTCAGCGCCACGCGGCGTTCGAGCCGCAGGTCGGTCGCCACGTACACGGTCGC
>NZ_JARHXC010000338.1:0-8070 GCF_029222405.1 Microbacterium sp. Kw_RZR3
TTCGTCGTGAGCGTCAGAAGAGCAGGGATGCCAAGCGCCCGCGCGCGCGGAGGACGCGCGCGTCATCGTCGCCGACGATGCCGAACAGCTCCAGGAGACGCGCACGCACCGGAGCGCGCTCCTCCGCCGGAAGGGTTGCGAACAGGTCGAGCAGGCGTCCGAACGCGTCGTCGACGTGGCCGCCGGCGAGATCGAGATCGGCGACGAGGAACTGCGCCTCGACGTCGGTGGGAGCCGCAGCAGCAGCCGCGCGTGCCTGCTGCAGGTCTGCGCCCTGGACCCGGTTCAGAAGACGAACCTGCCCGAGACCGGCGGCAGCCTCGGCGTCGCGCGGGTTCTCCGCGAGAGCGCGCTCGTACGCCGAGATGGCGCGCGGATAGTCGCCTTCTTCGATCGCTGCGAAGGCCTCGGCGTGCAGCGGCGGCAGCGGAGCCTCGGCGGGCTCGTCGGCATCCGCGGCTCCGTCCGCCGTCGGCACCGTTCCGGTCACGCCGTGCTGCGCCGCCAGCTGCAGGAGCTGCGCGAAGACGTCGCGCACCTGCTGCTCGGGAACGGCACCGTTGAAGAGGGGAACCGGCTGGCCCGCGACGAGGGCGACCACCATCGGGATCGATTGCGCGCGGAAGCCCTGTGCGAGCTGAGGATTGGCATCGACGTCGACTTTCGCGAGCACGACCCGTCCGCCGAGTTCGGTCACGACCTTCTCGAGCACGGGGCTGAGCTGCTTGCAGGGCCCGCACCACTCCGCCCACAGGTCGACGACAACGGGAACCGTGCGCGACAGCTCGAGCACGTCGCCGAAGGTCGCATCGGTGACGTCGAAGATCAGCTTCGCCGTCGTGGCATCCGCGGCCTGCGCGGGAGCGCCACCCGACGCGGGCGGCGTGGGACGGTTGCGCAGCGACGACAGATCGACCGCACCGCGCATGACGGAACCGGGGGCGGGAGTGCTCACGGGGACACCTTCGCTTCGAGGAGGCTGGATCGGTAGCCGAGGAGACGGATCGGATCGTCCGACCCCTGGCTGGGGACGTAGAAGAAGATCTGGTCGGAGTAGGTCGTGGTGAAGCCCGTCGCCGACTGGTCGACGCCGGTGAGAGCCTTGACCGCGGGGTTGTTGTCGAGCTTGATGACGGCGTCCGCGTTGGTCGGCTTCGCCGTGTCGCTCTCGTAGACGTTCACAGCGACGATCGCGCCGGTGTCGAGAGTGGCGAGCGCGATCGGATCCGTGGGACCGGCCGACGCCGTGAAGCTGATCTCCGCCGTGCCCGCTCCGGTCTGGTTGAGCTCGTCGGTGCGCTTCTTCTTGTTGTCCTCGATCGCCGGCAGGAGCAGGTCGTTGGCCGTGTCGAACTTCGACCACGACGCGCTGTTCTGGCCGTTGTTGATGAGGTCCGCGTAAGCGGTGGCGAGCTCGTTCGGCGGCATCACCAGGAACGAGGAGTCCGGCGGCACCTGGGTCGCGCCGACGTACGGTGCGGCGAGTTCGGGCAGGTTGGTGGATGCCTCGAGGTTGCCGACGTAGGACGCCCGGTACTCCGACCAGGGGTTGTCCTGCGTCATCATCATGATGGTCGTCGTGGGGGCGCTCGCGTCCGCGGACTCGACGACGGTCATCACGGTACGCGGCCACGCGTTCGTGGTCTGGGGAAGCGTGATCTGCACCGGCTCGGCGGGGATGGCGGGCAGCGCCGGACGATCGGGGATGGCCGCACGAAGTGTGTAGTTGGTCTTGCGCTCGGCGAGCGCCGGACCCGTCAGGCGCGTCTCCGCGGCGGTGGCGTCCATCGCCGCATCGGCCTGCGCGACCGTCTGCGAGATCCGCGAGACGATGCGCTGCGCCTGCGCCTCGGTCACCGCCGGGGGGAACTGCCCCTCGGGCACGATGACCGTTGCGGACGGGCTCGGCGAATCCGACGCGGCGATCTGCGGCCAAGCGTCGGCGGAGCAGCCCGCGAAGAGGGCGGCGGACACCCCGAGGGCGGGAAGAGCGACGAGCGCGCGACGACCCGACCCGAGCACACCGCGCGTCCGGCCGTTCCCCCGACGGCGGGTCGACTCGCTGATCACCCCTTTGTCGTCGGCGTCGGCGATCGAAATGGGTTCCGTCACCGGCAGCGGAAGCCCCTTGCGACGGGGACGCCGCGAGCGACGGACATGACGGATGCCGAGGACGTAGAGCACGAGGCCGATGAGCAGAACGACTCCCCCGCCCACGATGAGCGGGCCCGCCCACGGAGTGGAGTTGTCGACCGGCCACGTCACCGTGATGGTGGAGGGGGCCGGCGCCTGCCCGTCCGAGGCGACGAGGACGCTCATGTCGGCGGGAAGCTGCAGGGTCTGGGTGAGGGTGCCGGTCTGCTCGAACTCGTCGAGCCAGAGGTCGGAACCGACCGGCGAACGCGCACCGGCCGTCTGCGTTCCCGTCGTGGTGCCGGCCGTTCCCGTGGCATCCGTGCCCCCGGTCGCATCCGTCGCGGTCGTCGAATCCGCGGGCGTGGGCTCCACGGTCGGTTCGATGACCGAGGTCTCGACGGTGTTCTGGTCGCCCATCGTGACCGAGGTGTACTCGGCGTCCGAGAGCCACGCGCGCATGTCTTCGGTGCGGCCGTACGACACGAAGACGTTCGAGGCGCCCTCGACACGCAGCGTCTGCGCCCCCGGAAGGCTGCCGAGGACCGCGCCGTCGATCATCGTGTAGGCGGTCGACTGATCCGTCTGGATCGTCTGCGATGTCTCCGCCGGCCCTTGGAACACGGTGCGCTGGGCAATGCCCGCACCGATCATGACGGCGGCGATGATGAACGCCACCACGGCCCAGACGAATCTCACGCTATGCACCATCCCCAATCGGCGACTCGGGTGGTCGCCGAAGAATCGACGTTTCAGACTATCGGAGGACTCCTGAAAGTTCGCGGCGAGGAACGTACGCGCCCCGCCGCCGCGCGCTCAGTATCCTTGCGGAAAGGACGCGGCCACGGCCGCAGGAGGCGGGAGTCCCCGGCATGAAGATCCACAACCCGTTCCGGGTAGCACTGCTCGCGACGCTCGGTGTCGGCGTCGGGCTCCTGCTCATCGGCAGCGTCGAGAACCTGTCGACGATCCTCCTCTACGTGGGCACCGCGCTGTTCCTCTCGCTCGGCCTCGACCCGGTGGTCTCCTTCCTCGAACGGCGCGGGCTCCCGCGCTGGGCGGCCGTCCTCGCGACGATCCTCGGTGTGCTCGGCATCTTCGCGGGCATCATCCTGATGGTCGTCCCGATCATCGTGAGCCAGATCGCCCAGCTCGTCGCGCAGATCGAGGAGCTCCTCCGGCCCGGTCGGTGGAACGAGATCGTCTCCGGCGCGCAGGACTGGGCCTCGTCGACGCTTCCATGGCTCCCGCTCGATCAGGTGTGGGCCGGCATCCAGCACTGGTTCTCGACGCTCGACGTCGGCTCGATCTCGACCATGGTCGGCAACAGCCTCTTGACGATCGGCGGGGCGGTCGCGGCGGGCCTCGGTGGCGCCTTCATCGTGCTGATCCTGACGATCTACTTCACGGCATCCACGCCGTCGCTCAAGTCGGCGGTCTACCAGCTGGTTCCCGCCTCGAAGCGCGCCCGCTTCATCGAACTGGCCGAGAAGATCACGGATTCGGTGGGGTACTACGTGATGGGCCAGGTCAGTCTGGGCGTGATCAACGGCATCCTGAGCGCGATCTTCCTGAGCATCATCAACGCGCCCTTCCCGGCGGTCCTCGCGGTCGTGGCCTTCTTCTTCTCGCTCATCCCGCTCGTGGGAACCCTGACCGGATCGACGATCATCGTCCTCACGTGTCTGATCCCCGGTCTCGGCTCGCCGACGATGGCCCTCATCGCCCTCATCTACTACCTCGTGTACATGCAGATCGAGGCCTACGTCATCTCACCGCGCATCATGAACCGCGCGGTGTCGGTCCCGGGAGCGGTCGTCGTCATCGCGGCGCTCGCGGGCGGGGCGCTGCTGAACCTGCTCGGCGCGCTGATCGCCATCCCTGTGGCGGCCAGCATCCTGATCATCTATCGCGAGGTCATCATCCCGCGCCAGAACGAGCGCTGACGACGGTCACTCCGTGACGTCGTCGTCCCATTCGACGGCGAGCGGCAACGCGTCGGGGTTCACCGCGGCGACGATCTCGGTCAGGACACGGCGGGTCTGCGTCTCGCCGACCCAGAGATGCTTGCCGCCGTCCACCGCGATGAGCGTCGCGTGCGGGATCGACGCGAATCGCTCGCGAGCCTCGTCGGGGCGCAGGTAGTCGTCGAACTCCGGCACGAGCACCACCACACGACGGTTATCGTCACCCCACGCGGCGACCTCCTCGGCGGTCGCGCGATGCAGGGGCGGAGAGAGCAGGATGACGCCTTCGATGTCGTGGTCGCGTCCGTACTTCAACGCGAGCTCCGTGCCGAACGACCAACCGACGAGCCAGGGGCGCGGCAGCCCGCGCTCCCGGACGACGTCCATGGCCGCGGCGACGTCGAAAGCCTCGGCCGCTCCCCCGTCGAACGAGCCCTCACTCGTGCCGCGAGGCGAGGTCGTCCCCCGTGTGTTGAATCGCAGGACCGCCAGGTCCGCCAGCGCTGGGAGGCGGCCGGCCGCCTTACGCAGGATGTGCGAATCCATGAACCCGCCCGCGGTGGGCAGGGGGTGCAGGGTGACGAGCGTCGCGACGGGCTCGCGCTCGGCCGGAAGGGCGAGCTCACCCACCAGGGTGAGACCGTCGACGGTCTGCAGATCGATGTCTTCTCGTCGCGCCGGGAGCAGGACGGGTCCGCGAATCTCCATCACGCAATCCTCCAACAGGGTGTGTGCCAGTGGCGACGCGCGGCCAGGTCGGCCGCGTCGCCGAGAACACCGTCCGCGCGCCACACCACCACGTGCGCCACGCCCGGCTCGACAGCCCGACCGCATCCCGGGCAGCGATACTCCTTCTGCGCCTGAGGGGCCGAGATGGGCTGAACGGTCCATTCGATACCGCGCTTGATCTCGCTGCGCTTCCAGCCGGCGATCAACCGGTCGAGCGAGTCATCGCCGCGACGGGGATCCGGCCGGCGCTTGCGTGAGCGGGGCATGGATGCCACTCACCACCAGTGGTTGCTGGTCCAGAACGCGTACGCACCGGCCCAGCTGCCGTAGCGGCCCGTCGCGTACCCGGTCGCCCACCGCAGGTTGTCGACCGGGTCGTACCCGTTACCGGGAACCTTGCTGCACGGCAGCGCTTGCACGAGCCCACACGCCCCCGAGGAGCGGTTCGTCGCGTTCGGGTTCCAGCCGCTCTCGCGGCTCACGATGTAATCGACGTAGCCCATGTCGGACTCGGCGATGCCGGCGGCCGCCATCCACTCGGCGGGCGCACCGCCGCCCGTGTAGAACAGCGGGCCACCCCCGCCTCCCGAAGACCCCTGGTCTGCCGGGGAGGGAGTGGGAGTCGGCGTCGGCTTCGGCTTGACGTAGACGTTGTAGCTCGCACGGTCGAGCTGCGGCGATTCACGCTCGCCCGACGTGGCGACGACCTGCGTGTCGTTCAGCCCCTCGGCGAAGAGCGTCACCGTCTTCGGCTCCTCGGCCTTCGCGCTCGATATCACGGCCCCCATGGGGCCGACGTAGGCCGCCGCGAAGAGAAGCGCGGCGCAACCGGCGAAGACACCGACCACACCACGGCGGCGAGACCACCGAGGGGCGCCGCGGCGAGGGAGGGCGGGGGGAATGACGTCGGCCGAGTTCGCGCCACGGCGCGAGACGTGGCGCGAAGACGCACGTGTGAGGTCGGATCCGGAAGTCACAGTTCCTCGAGTCTACCGATGCCGCGCAAGGGCGGCGACGTGCGCATCAACCGATCGCGAGCATCACTTCGACGACCGCGTCGAGAACGGCATCCACCTGCTGCTCCCGATAACCGCCGCGTTCCATGCGGAACGCCACCGAACGCACCTGCTCCGCGGTGATCGGGTCACCCGTGGCGAGGTATCGCGCGATGCGGTCGGCGGCGACGTCGACCTCTTCGACGCGGTAGCCGTAACGCATGAAGCCGACGCGATCGAACCGGTGCCCGCGCGGCCGCTGAAGCCGGTCGAGGACGACCTGAGCCGTGTCGCGGGTCTCCGCCACCCACGCCCGCGCGCCCAGACGAGACAGCGCATGTTCGCGCTCGCGCGCGGCGAAGGCGTCTTCGACCCGTCCGAGCGCGGCATCGACCGGTCCGATGGCGTACCCGCCGCGGACGAGCGGGAACGCCATCGCTCGAACCTCTGTCGAGCGCAGTGTGCCGTCTGCGTCGGACTCGAAGGCCTCTCGCGCGCGGGCGAGGAACTGGTCGACGGCTCGCTTCTCGTATCCCTTCGTCCGGCCGGGAGCGTCCGGGAACGGCTCGCTCGTGCGGCGGTCTTCGGTCGTCGTTTCGGTCATGACACTCCCAGCGGGGCGAGCAGATAGAACATCGCGAGGGCGGCGATCGCCGACGGCAGGATCGAGTCGAGGCGGTCGAGGACTCCACCGTGGCCCGGAAGCCACGAGCTCATGTCCTTGATGCCGAGGTCGCGCTTGACCATCGACTCGCCGAGGTCGCCGACCGTCGCGGTCGCCAGCACGACGGCACCGAAGATCAGCCCGGCCCACCACGGGATGTGGAGCATGAACGCCGCGAGGAGGACACCGGCGACCAGAGCGGCGACGCACGCCCCCGCGAAGCCTTCCCAGGTCTTCTTGGGGCTGATGCGCGGTGCCATCGGATGGCGTCCGCCGCGTCCGAAGGTCAAGCCCGAGACATAGGCACCGGTGTCGGAGACGACCGCCACGATGAGGAAGGCGAGCACCCACCACTCGCCCCGATCCTCCGAGAGCAGGATCGTCGCGAAACTGCCGAGGAACGGAAGGTAGAGCTGGATGAATCCCGCCACGAGGACATCGCCGAGCACGGCGGCGCGCGTGCGCCCGTCGCGAGCGAACATCTGGCCGACCAGACGCCAGACGATGACGATGACGACCGCAGCCAGCGCAGCGACCCAGTGCACCCACAGTCCGGCGAAGAATCCGCTCAGCAGGAGCAGAAGACCGAGTCCGAGCTGCGGGCCGATGTCGACGCGTCGGCCGGATGCCTGGAGGGCGCGCGAGAACTCGAAGATCGCCAGCCCCACGGCCGCCGCAGCAAAGAGGACGAACAGCCACTTGAAGAAGATCAGCGAGGCAATGACGACCGCCCCGATCAAAACGCCGATGAGGGTTGCGAGGATCAGGTCGCGGCCCGTGCGCTGCTTGATCCGCTCGTTGGCCTGATCGAACTCGGCGCGGGCCTGGGCGATGTGCTGCTCGGCATCCGATCGCATCGCGCGCAACTGCGATTCGATCGCCGTCACGCCTTCGCCGGTGGCAGGCGATCGGCGCGGTCCGTCGGCACGACGACGACCGGCCGCACCGGTGTGCGGCTCGGCGTCGTCGCGTTCGGACTCATCGGTCATCGACGTCAGACCTCGAGGAGTTCGGCCTCTTTGCGCTTGAGGGCCTCGTCGATCTGGTCGACGTGCGCGCGCGTCACGCCGTCGAGCTCTTTCTCGGCGCGGACCAGCTCGTCCTCACCGACGTCGCTCTTCAGGGCATCGAGGTCGTCCTTCGCCTTGCGGCGCAGGTTGCGGATCTGGACCTTCGCGTCTTCGCCCTTGCCGCGGACGAGCTTGACGTACTCTTTACGGCGCTCCTCGGTGAGCTCGGGCATCGTGATGCGCACGATGTTGCCGTCGTTCGTGGGGTTCACGCCCAGGTTCGGCATGTCGCGGATGGCCTGCTCGATCGCCTTCAGCGCCGACTTGTCGTACGGGTTGATGACGAGCGTGCGCGCCTCGGGGTTGTTCAGCGAGGCGAGCTGGGCGAGCGGCGTCGGCGAGCCGTAGTAGTCGACCAGGACCTTCTGGAACATCTGGGGGTTCGCGCGCCCGGTGCGGACGGTCGCGAAGTCCTCCTTGGCGGCCTCCACGGCGCGATCCATGCGCGTTCCGGCATCGGCGAGCACATCGGCGATCACGGTGACTCCATTCGTTGGGACTGACGTCTCAGT
>NZ_JARHXC010000339.1:0-16309 GCF_029222405.1 Microbacterium sp. Kw_RZR3
TTGAAGTCACCGACACCCGCCCAATCCGGCTTACCGTATCCGCTCAACCACGTCGAACTCGAAAATCCCGACCCATTCGACAACAGCACCTTGACACCATTGTTGTTCCACGACTCATACCAGGCGAGATCCGACCTCCCATCACCGTTGAAGTCACCGACACCCGCCCAATCCGGCCGACTGTAACCGCTCAACCACTCCGAGCCCGAGAAACCCGAGCCATTCGACAACAGCACCTGCGCTGCGCCGTTGTGATTCCACGATTCGTACCAGACCAGATCAGACTTCCCATCACCATTGAAGTCGGAAGCCACACGAGGAACGCTCGGAGCCTTCTTCCCGACATGGATGAACCCGCTCACCTCGCTGATGCGATATTTGCGCCAATCGAAGTCACCGCCGGCGTTGTCCTCGGAAACGGTTATCGTCCCGGCCTGAACATCCACCGACTCGACGTAGGCGACGTGCCCGAACCCGGGCGCGACCGATCGATCGAACCACGCCACGTCTCCGGGCCTCGGATTCGATTTGTCGACGGAGATGCCCTTCGATACGGCAGCGTTGCCCCACTCGTATGCGTTCCCCTGCCCAGTGATCGTAAACCGGCTGACCCCGTCGCGGCCCAACCGGTACGCAACATAGTTCGTGCAGTTGTGACCGCCGATCATGTTCCAGAACGACGTGGTGTAAACGGATTCGTAACCACCGTTACCCAACTGCTGCTTGTTGCACTGCGCGAAGCCTGTGCAGATAGCCGCGCCCCCGAGAGCTTGCGCCGCCGGGGCCGGTGCCCCCACGACGAGCGCCGACGAAGCCAAAACAACCACAGCCATCGACACGACCCACGCACGCACGCGCGACGGAAAAACCCGTGAACCGATCACGAGGCAGACCTCCCAGAGAGCGGTCTCGGGTAGACCGCGCGATCAGGGTATCGCCACCACCACCCCTGCGATAGGTCAGCGGGGTCATTCCTCTTCGGGCCTTCGAAAAGCGCTAGCCCCGCGGCTTCTCGGGGCCGCCGTCGGCCGGCGGAGCCTCGGGGGCGTTCGCGGCGTCGGGGGCGGTGGCATCCGGAGTCTCTTTCGGAAGCAGCAACGGCCGGTCGACGGTCGCGGTGACCTTCGCGGGGTCGACGACGAGAAGCATGAGCGCGACGCTCACGAGCACCACGATGAAGGTGACGCCGGCGGCGACGAGACCGACCACGAGAGCGCGCTGGATCTCATCGGCGGGACGCGTCTGGAAGAAGCCCATCGACATGAGCGTGACGAAACCGGCGAACACGGCGGCACCGAAGGCGAGGCCCAGCAGCTGGACGGGCTTCATCAGATCGCGACGGGTCGGCTTTTCGGCGGGCTTGTCGGTCACGACACGGCCTCCTCGGTGGGTGCAGCCGGAATCGGCTCGGGGCGGCGCGGCGAGAATCCCGCGATCGCCAGGAAGACGGCGACGACCGCCGCGTAACCGCCGAAGAGCCCGACGGCGATGACGATGCCGGTCAGCGTGAACGAGCCCGCTCCCTCGATCGCGTAGCCGAGGGCGAACTGCGGGTTGGTGACCAGGAGTCCGACACCGAGGACGAGAGTCAGGATGCCGATGAGCAGACCGTCGCGCGGGGCGGCGGCGGCGCGACCGGCCCGACGATCGCGGATCGCGGCGATCACCTCGACGAGGCCGCTCACAAAGGCCCACGCGATCACGATCGCGAAGAAGGTGCCGGTCTCGCGCCACGACGGGACGCTCGCCGCCATGCCCGCGATCGCCGAGACGACCGCGAGGACGATGACCGTCGCGCGGGCGCCACGGGGGAAGACGACCCAGGCCGACAGCGCGAACACGAGCGCCGTGGCGAGCGTGAACCCGCTGAAGACAGCGAGGCCCACGGACGCGGAGTGGTCCGACGAGAAGGTGACCATGGCAGCGGCGACGGCGGCGAAGAAGGCGCGCGCGAGCTGCAGATGGCGCACGTCGAAGGCGCGCGCAGGAGAGGAAGTGGCCACGGAAGATCCCGGAAGAACGGTGTCGATGGCATCCAGTCTATTCCTCGGGGAGCGCGCGACCTCCGGAGAGCCTGGATGCTGACGGGCTCATCGGCAATCCCCAGGTGACGCCGTGCGGGAGCGGAACGGCCGTCTTCTTGCTGCAGACGCCGAGCAAAATCAAGTCTTCCGGGACGAAAAAGGGTGGCGAGTTATCCTTTCTGTCGCCATGAGCGGTCGGTGTGTGACCGCGGGACGACTGGGGGGTTTTCGGTGGCTGATGTCGATCTCGAGGTGTATGGGGCACCTGACCTGACGTACGACTTCGGACGGGCCGACGCTGTCGCGTCGGCGGCGAACGCGGCCGCGAACCACATCGAAGATCAGACCGCGTCGCGGATCTCGTACGCCGCGACGGCGCGGACCGATTTCTCGGGCTACTTCTCCGAGCTGTTCAACGCGAACGCCGACATCGCGGCGAGCGACGCGCGCGAGCTGGTCTACCGACTGCGCGACGTGGCGTCGTTCATGGGGCGCCTGAGCGATGCGGCGCGGGAGGAGAACGCGCGGCGCAAGCGCGCGCGGGAGTGGCGCGACCGAGTCGAGGCGCGGCGGTCGAACTGGCTGGACGCGACGTGGGACGACATCTTCGGCGAGGAGCCGCCGCCCACCGCGGGGCCGATCGATCCGCCGGTGTTCCAGGCCACGACGCTGACGTCGTCGCCCCGACAGACGCCCGCACCGGGCGGCGGAGGCGGGGGCGGCGGCACGTCGTCGGCGCGCCCCGAGAACCTCCGGTCGTTCGCCAACGGCACCGCGGAATTGGACGCCGGCCTCTCGGCGCACCCGGGGCGTCTGTCGGAGTGGACCGGCGATTTCATGGCGACGTGCGATTTCGGTGGCATTGATGTCAGTCCGGTCGTCGCGGGTTTCCGCGCGTGGTTGGACGCGAATGCGAATGACACGGCGTGGGCGAACACGATCGCGCAGGCGTTCGAGGACGCCGGGACGAACGGGGGCATCGGGACGGTGTCGGATGCCGCGTTGGCGGCGTCGCTGGCCGCGGCGGGGGTGTCCGCGACCCGTCAGGACCTGACCATCGACCCCCCGACCGCGTGGGGCGGGGCACCGACGACGGGGTTCGTGAACGACCCGGTCAACTCCGCCACCGGCAACTTCCTCGAGCCGGAGAACGACCTGCCGTTCCCCGCGGCGACGGCGCTGCTGTCGCTGACACGCATGTACAACTCCCTGAACGACGGGGCGGGGGTGTTCGGTGTCGGGTGGTCGTCGATCCTCGACACCACCCTGCTGCTGTCCGACGATGATGCGCGGTTCGTGATGGCGGACGGGCGGCAGATCGTGTTCGGCCGGGACGGGCGCGACTGGGCGCGAGGCACCGGGGAGAACTCCTGGCTCAACCGCGCCAGCGCGGACGACCTCGCCGCGCGCGGGTTGGCCCTGTCCGAGGGCCTGCTCGTGACGGACAACGCCGGGGCCTGGTGGGCGTTCACCACCGGCGGCGACTGGCTCGGCGCCGGCGCCGGAGCCGGCAACGTCGTGTCAGTGGTGCGCGATGCCGCCGGGGCGATCGTCGCCCTGGAGCACTCCCGCAACCGCCGCATCGACGTCGACTACGTCGACGGACTCGTGGCATCCGTCACCTCCTCCGACGGGCGCCGCGTCGAATACCTCTACAACGACGACCACCGCCTCACCGCGGTCACCGGCCCCGCCGGGACGCGCACGTACCGGTGGAACGACGACGACCTCATCGACCAGGTCACCGCCGCGACCGGTGTGATCGAGTGCACGAACGTGTACGACACCCAGCGGCGCGTGCGGGAGCAGACCACGGAGTTCGGGCGTCACACCCGCTTCACCTACCTCTCCGGCCGCGTCACCGAAGTCGCCGACGCCGACGGGTCGAACGCGAACACGTGGATCGCCGACCGCAAGGGCCGCCTCGTCGGCGTCATCGACACGGACGGCAACCGCCAGTCGATGGCGTACGACGCGTCCGGCAACCTCGTCTCGGTCACCGACCGCGAAGGACGCATCACCGTCCACGCCTACGACACCCGCGGACGCAAGACCCGCACCGTCACCCCCGACGGCGCCGACATCACCTACGGCTACGACGACCACGACCGCATCACGACAGTGGTGACCGCCGACGGCGGTGTCGTCACCTACGACTACCCCAACGATCTGGAGCGGAACCCCTCCCGCATCACTGACCCCGGCGGCGGCGTCACCGAACTCGACTGGGCCGAAGGGCTGCTCCGCCGGGTCGAAGACCCCGAGGGTGTCGTCGTGCGCTTCGACTACGACGCGCACGGGGAACTGGTTGCCACGCGGAACGCCGACGGCGCCACCGCACGGCTGGTGCGTGACGGCGCGGGCCGCGTCACCCAGGCGATCACGCCGCTGGGCGCGGTCACGCGCTACACCTACAGCTCCGAGGGTTCGCTGCTGAGCCGGGAAGACCCCGACGGCGCGATCTGGCGTTACGAGCACGGCCCCGGCGGGGTGGTCACCGCGATCATCGACCCTCTCGGCGCCCGCACCGAGCTGGAGTACGGCCCGCACGGGCAGCTCACCCGCACCACCGATCCGCTCGGGCGTCGCATCGACCGCTCGTTCGACCACTTCGGCAACGTCACCGGCGTCACCCTCCCCGACGGCGCGACCTGGGGCTTCACCCACGACGCCCTCTCCCGCCTGCGCGAGATCACCGATCCCACGGGCGGGGTCTGGACCCGCGAGTACGACGCCGTCGGCGAGCTGGTGCGCACGACCGATCCCACCGGCGTGCACACTGACATCTCGCGCGAGGACACCACCTTCACGGTGCGCACCGCATTCGAAGAGACCTCGGTCCGTTACGACAGCTACGGCCGGCCGGAGAGGATCCAGGATGCCGCGGGCGACGCGTCGCTGATCACCTACGACGTTTGCGGGCGCCCGGTCGAGCTCCTCGACGCGGACGGCGGCCTCACCCGCATCGACCGCGACCTGGCGGGTCGCGTCATCGCGATCACGACCCCCGCGAGTCGCACGACCCGATACGAGTACGACCACTGCGGACGCCCCGTCGCGGCCGTCGACGCGAACGAGGCCCGCACCACCCTCGAGTACGACGCCGACTCGCGCGTCGTCGCCCGTGTCCTGCCGACCGGCGAGCGCGCCGAGACCGTGTACGACGAGGTCGGGCGCGTGGTCCGTCTCGACACCCCCGGCGTCGGCGTCACCCGTCTGGGTTACGACCTCGCGGGGCGCCTGACGTTCTCGCAGGACGCCCGATACGGTATCCGTCGCTTCGCGTACGACGCCGCCGGCCAACTCGTCGCCGCCACGAACGGCATCGGTGGGGTCACCCGGTACGCCTATGACGACCGGGGGCGCCTGGTGTCGATCACCGATCCCCTCGGATCGGTGACGACGCGCGCGTACACCGACCTCGCCCAGGTCGCCTCGCAGACCGACCCGCTCGGGCGGGTGACCACCGCCGCGTATGACGCAGCCGGTCGCCAGATCGCGCAGACGGCGCCGGACGGCGTCACGACCGAGTGGACGTACGACGCTGCGGGGCTGGCATCCGGTCTCTCGGTCGACGGGCGCCGGGTCACCGAGATCCGCCGCGATCCGGGTGAACGATCCGCCACGGTCGTCGACCACACCGGCGCCGAAACCGTGTCCCACACGCTGCGCTACAGCCGCATCGGCCGGCTCGTCGAGCGCGTCACGGGCGACGAGACGACGCGGTGGGAGTACGACGCCGACGGTGCTCGCACCCGCCTCGTCACCCCCACGGGGGTCACCGTCGACTACACACGGGATGCCGCGGGCCGCCTCACCCGTCTGGATCACTCCCGCCTCGGCGCCGTGCACTACACGCGCGACGCGTTCGGGCGGATCCTCGAAGCCCGCGCAGGCGACAGCCTGCAGACCTGGGACTACGCAGACGGCTTCCCGGTCGCGCACACGCGGACCGATGCCACGGGCGCGACCGTGACGCGCATCGAGCGCGACCACACCGGCCGGATCCTCGCGATCACGGATGCCACGGGCTCGACCCGTTACCTGCACGACGAAGCCGGGCAGCTGGTGTCGGCCGTCACCGACGCGGGCGAGACGCTCTGGCAGTACGACACCGCCGGACGCCTCGTGCGAGAGACGTCCCGCGAGGGTGAGCGCGTCTCGACGTACGACGCGGCGGGGCAGCTCCTGTCGCTGTCGGACGCCGCCGGGATGACCGCGTTCGCGTACGACGAGCGGGGTCGCCGCGTGCGCGAGACCGCTCCGGGTCACGAGACGACCTACGCCTGGGACGAGCGAGGGTGGCTCCGCGGCATCACCGAGCGCGCGTCGGGCGGCCAAGAACGCCACGTCGCCCTGCGCGTCGATGGGCTCGGCGACCTCGTCGAGGTCGACGGCATCCCGCTCCTGTGGGACACCGCCGACGGTACGCCCCGCGCTCTGCGCGCCGGCTCGACCGACCTGTTCCGCGCCCCCGGCGCTCTGGCCGGCATCGACGGCGAATGGATCGTCGGAGGCTGGCGCGACGCGCGCTCCGCCGCGGCCGACGAGCCGTGGGCAGCGCTGCGTGCGGTGCAGGCGCTGAGTGGTGACGCGGTGTCGATCACCCCGGGCGGGGATCTCGCGATCGCGGGACTGGAGTGGATGGGCGCACGCGCCTACGACCCGGCGACCCGTGGGTTCCTCACCACCGACCCCCTCGAGGCGCCCGTCGGAGCGGTCTGGGGCACGAACCCCTACTCGTACGCGGGCAACGACCCGCTGCACGCCACGGACCCGCTGGGTCTGCGTCCGGTGACGGACGCCGAGCTCACGGCCTACGGCGAGGCCCGGCAGGGGGCGCTGGCCACGGCGACAGACTGGGTGGGGGACAACTGGGACGTCATCCTCGCCGGGGCCGTCGTCGTCGTCGGAGTGGGGCTGATGTTCACCGGGGTTGGTGGGCCGGTCGGCGCTGTCCTCATCGGTGCCGCCAGCGGGGCTCTGATATCCGGCGGAACATCGTATATCTCACAGAAGACCACGACGGGAACGGTCGACTGGGGAAAGGTTGGGACGGACACGCTCACCGGCGCCGTTTCAGGAGCTGTCGGAGGAGGCGTCGCAGCGGGGCTGGCCAGGGCGAAGGATGTCGTGCGCATCGCCTCGTTTGCGGATGACGCGGGGAAGGGCGCGCAGAACCTCTATAACTTCCTCAGGAATCCCATCAATCGGGGGATGGTCTCGGGTGGCGCCAGCGGATCCACGGGCAACGTGCTCGACTACCAGTTCAGTGACGGCGACCATTCCCCCCTGGGCTACCTCCAGGCCGGCGCCTCAGGACTTGTCACGGGCGCCGGCAGTTCCGCGATCTCCGGCCACCTCGGGAAGGGCCTTGCAGAAGAGATAGCGGAACGATTCCCTGGTTTCGTCGCGGCCACGACCAGTGGCCGACACGCTGCGCCCCTCAACTACGGAAGCATGTTGGCTGAGCTGGGAGTGAGCCACGTCACGGGTGCCCTCGGCGGCCTGGTGAACACTGTGCTCAAGCCCGGCGACATGAGGTCGACGGACATCGTCAGTGGTCTGCTCCAGGGCTTCGCGAATGGCGGGGACGGACCCGTTGTAGGAAGGTGGGCACCGTGATGGCGACTCCCCGGCGCAAGTCCTCGCTCAGGCTCAAGGTGTTCGGATCGATCTTCCTCCTCATGGTGGGAGTCGTCGTCTTCTTCCTCTTCGTCGCCCCATCGCTGGAGCGGAACGCGCTCACGACATGGCAGTGCGACGTGACATCGGCGGAGCCTCATGAATCATCAGGAACGTTCAAGGGGTCGACCACGCTGCCCAGCGTGCTTCTGCACACGAGCGACTGCGGTGACATCGCCCTTCAGAACGGCGTGACCTTCGACAACAACACTGAAATCGCCGCTGACTTCGTGCCAGGTACCTACGACTTCCAGATTGGTTGGGTATCCGCTTTCCTGATCAGACTCCTCCCGAACGGGCTTCCCGAGGCCCAGTCGTATGAGCCCGTGAGCTGACCGACGCCCCGATCGAGTGCATGAAAGGCTGAGCCATGAACTTCTCCACCACGGCCGTGAGTGTCGGAGTCGCCGTCGCCGCGATGGTCATCGTCACACTGGCCGTGTCAGCCGGCATCCGCCGCTCCCCATCGACCGCGACCTACAAGGCCACCAAGGCCAACGTCCTCTTCGTCGTCTCCACCCGACGCTGGCAACGCGTGCTCATCCGCACCGTCGGCATCGCCGTCGTCGCGCTGGGAGCCGTCATCGCGTTGGTCGCCTTCACCCGTCCGGCATCACCGCCAGCGATGAGGATCGCCGGCGTTGCCACTGTCGTCGGCGGCATCCTGTTGATCCTTCTCGCCAAGGGCATGCACCGCCTACGGCTCGAAGTGACCCCCGACACCATCTGGTCCTTCCCGATGATCGCGGCACCCCGCGAGATCCCCCTCGCCGAGCTCACGGCCCTCGCCCCGCACATCACGAGCAACTACGGCGGCATCCTCGGAAAGACCGGATCGAAAACCCGGTTCTACGCCACCGGCATCATGCTCGGCTACCCGCAGCTCATCGAATACTTCCGGCAGTACCGCCCCGACCTCCCGATCCCCGACGCCGCCCGCCCCCTGCAGGAGAGGTGAGGAGCACCTCGATGAACGCGGGACTCGTCGACAGCGCGGTCGCAGACGTGGTGACGCTCGCCCAGGCGCTGAGAACCGTCGACGAAGACCGATACGCGACGTTCTTCGACGGGGTCGCCCGTGACCTCCTTCGCGCCGGCAGCCCGGACGAGGTTCGCGAGGCGGCCGCCCGCGGCCTGGCGGTCTTCGGAGGGATGAACTCGTTCACCGACCTCGTGTTGATGGACGGCATCGTCCCCGATGTCGAGAACAATCGCAGAATCGATGAACGACGGGAAGCCGTCTACGACTCTCTCAGGCGTCTCGTCTGATCGGGCGCCGAAGAGCCGACACGCGGCGCAAGGGGAAAGGGATGTCGATGGTGAAGTTCCGGGCCGCCCCGCCACGCGAGCAGTGGCCGAACGCATGAGCCGGCGACGCCAGACGTCACGACGCTCCCTCAAGCGCGGCGCGGTGCTCGGCGCGCTCACCCTGATGATGCTCGCGGCGTTGGGAGTTGTCCTGATTCCCATCTGGGACGACATCGGGATCGAGGGCCGCGAGTGCACGGTGACGGGGGCGAGCGCGGCATCCTCCGGGGGCGGACGAAGCCCGACCCTCCCCATCGTCCGAATCGAGACGAACGACTGCGGAGCCCTGAGCTGGCAGCAGGGGGTCACCTTCGACAACAGTGCCGAGATCGCTGCGTCGTTCGCGCCGGGGGTGTACAACATCGAGACGGGATGGTTCTCCCGCACGATCATGCCGCTTCTGCCCGACGGCCTTCCGACGGTAAAGAGTTTCACCTTCCTGCGGGAATGAACCGGATGCCGACCGCGCGACGACCAGCCGAGATGCTCTTCGTCCGTTGTCGCTCGAGCAGACAGGAAGTCCTCTCATGGCCTACGACGTTCTCGCGACGGCGCGCGGACTGCGCGACGAGCTCGACGCCGCCGGGCACCAGAACTGGTCCCGCGAGATCGACGACGCGATCGCGGGCGGGTCGACCGGCACGGAAATCCTGATGCGCCTGCGAAGCGTCCTGACGCGGCTCGCGCCCGGGGTGCACGCGGGCAGCCCCGAGACCGCCACGCGCGCACGCGCGATCGAGACCGAGGTCAACGGCATCCTGACCGAGGGGCGCTGATGCCGGCGGGTCGAAAGAAGAAGCCTCCGAGCAAACTCGCGGTCCTCGCGTCCCTGCTCGTCGTCGCACTGGGGTTCGCGCTCACCGTGTTCACGCTCTTCATCGGGCCGCCGCTCGAGAACAACGTGCTGACCACGTGGCGGTGCACCGTCACCTCCGCGGAGCCACGAGAGTCCTCCGGCGGGTTCAAAGGGTCGAGCAGCCTTCCCAGCGTGCTCCTCCACACCACGGAGTGCGGTGACGTCGTGCTCCAGAGGGGCGTCACCTTCGACAACTCCGCGCGCGTCGCCGCCGAGTTCCGACCGGGCGTCTACGACTTCCAGGTGGGGTGGGTCTCGGCTCACATCATGCCGCTGATCGGTCTTGCCAGCGTGCAGTCCTACGAAGCAGTGCCCTGAGAGCGCGGATTACGCATCGGATAAGAATCCGATTTCTTACTTTCACTTGGCGCAGGAATTCTGAGTGAACTTCCCTAGCGTCGTCGCATGGCCCACCCCACGACACCGCGGACACCGTGCTGAGCGCCGCCACGCGCGCGGTGTTCTTCGTGTCCGACAGCACGGGGATCACCGCCGAGACCCTCGGCAACGCGCTCCTCGCCAACTTCCCCGCCGCCCACTTCGATCGCCACACCATCCCCTTCGTGGGGACGGTGACGCCCGTGTCGACCGTCGCCGCGGCATTGCAGAGCGCGACGACGCCGGAGGCCGCGCCGATCGTCTTCGCCACGGTGAAGGATGCCGGCATCCGGGCTCTGATCGCCGGCTCCGCGGCGGTGGTCATCGACCTCCTCGCGGGGCACCTGACCGAGCTCGAAGCCGCGCTCGACACCCCCGCCGAGCAGCGCTCGGGGCAGTATCACGGGCTCGGCGACCTCGAGCGGTACTTCGCGCGCATGCGCGCGGTCGAGTTCGCGATCGAGCACGACGACGGCCAGAGCGGCCGCGCGCTCGACACCGCCGACGTCATCATCGTCGCGCCCTCCCGCTGCGGGAAGACGCCGACCACGATGTACCTCGCCCTGCACTACGGGCTCCTCGTGGCGAACTATCCGCTCACCGACGACGACTTCCCCACCGACGGCCTGCCGCGCATCGTCGCCCCGCACGCGGATCGCTGCTTCGGGCTCACCACCACCGCGCTGCGCCTCAGCCAGGTGCGACACGAGCGCCGCCCGAACTCGACCTACTCCAGCCTCGCCCAGTGCACCCTCGAGATCCGCCGGGCCGAAGACCTCTACCGCCGCACCCGTGTTCCCTTCCTCAGCTCCGCGACCCGGAGCGTCGAGGAGATGTCCGCCGTGATCCTGCAGTCGATGAAACTGCGGGACCGCCCCCACGAAAGGCCCACCCCATGACCAACATCCTTCGTTTCGACGAGATCGGCATGAGCGATCTCGCGCAGGTCGGCGGCAAGAACGCCTCGCTCGGCGAGATGGTGTCGCACCTGGCATCCGCCGACGTCCGGGTCCCGCCCGGGTTCGCCACCACCTCTGATGCATTCGGACGCTTCCTCGCCGAGGGCGGGCTCGACCAGCGCATCCGCGCGGCGGTCGAGGGCATCGACGTCGACGACGTCGCCGCGCTGAGCCAACTGGGAGCCCGGGTGCGCGCCTTGATCGAGGAGCAGCCCTTCCCGGCCGATCTCGAGACCGACATCCGCACCGCCTACGCGGCGCTCGTGGCGGAGGAGTCGGATCCGGATGCCGTCACCTGGGCCGTCCGTTCGAGCGCGACCGCGGAAGACCTCCCCGACGCCTCGTTCGCGGGTCAGCAGGAGACCTTCCTCAACATCGGAGGGATCGAGAACATCCTGCAGGCGATCCGTCGCGTCTTCGCCTCGCTCTACAACGACCGCGCGATCGCGTACCGCGCGCACCACGGCTTCGACCACCACGAGGTCGCCCTCTCGGCCGGGGTGCAGCGCATGGTGCGGTCCGATATCGGTGCTTCGGGCGTCATGTTCACCCTCGACACCGAGTCGGGCTTCGAGGACGCCGTGTTCGTCACCAGCTCGTACGGCCTGGGCGAAGCGGTCGTGCAGGGCGCGGTGAACCCCGACGAGTTCTACGTCTACAAGCCGGCCCTCCGCGCCGGGCGCCCGGCGATCCTCAAGCGGTCGGTGGGCGAGAAGGCCATCGCGATGCGCTACACCGATGGCATCCACGTCGACGACAGCACGGCCTTCGTGGAGGTGGATGCCGCCGACCGGGCGCAGTTCTCGCTCACCGACGCGGAGGTCGAGGAGCTCGGCCGCATCGCCCTGGTCATCGAGGAGCACTACGGCCGCCCGATGGACATCGAGTGGGGCAAGGACGGTGTCGACGGGCGTCTGTACGTGCTGCAGGCCCGCCCCGAGACGGTCGTCTCGCGCCAGTCGGCGGGCGTCCTGCGCCGCTTCGTGCTGGCCGAGCGCGGCCCGGTGCTGCTCGAGGGGCGCGCGATCGGTCAGCGCATCGGCGCGGGACGCGTGCGCGTGCTCACCTCGATCGACCAGATGGCCGACTTCGCGCACGGCGATGTGCTCGTCGCCGACATGACCGACCCCGACTGGGAGCCGATCATGAAGCGCGCCTCGGCGATCGTGACCGACCGGGGCGGCCGGACGTGCCACGCGGCGATCATCGCCCGCGAGCTCGGCATCCCCGCCGTCGTCGGCACGGGTGTCGCCACCCGCGCGCTCGCCGACGGGCAGGAGGTCACGGTCTCGTGCGCCGAGGGCGACGACGGCCTTGTGTACGGCGGCATCCTGCCCTTCGTTGAAGAGCAGACCGAGTTGGACCGGATGCCGGAACCCCCCGCCAAGATCATGATGAACGTCGGCACCCCCGACCAGGCCTTCGCGTTCTCGCGGCTGCCGAACGCCGGCGTCGGGCTGGCCCGGCTCGAGTTCATCATCAACCGGCAGATCGGGATCCACCCGCGCGCGCTCCTGGATCTCGACGCGCTCGACGGCGAGCTCGCGGACGACATCCGCGCGCGCGTGGCGGCCTACCCGTCGCCGGAGGAGTACTTCATCCAGCGCGTGGCCGAGGGCGTCTCGATGATCGCGGCGGCCTTCGCACCCGAGCCGGTCATCGTGCGCCTGTCGGACTTCAAGTCGAACGAGTACGCGAACCTCATCGGCGGTCCGCTCTACGAGCCCCACGAGGAGAACCCGATGCTCGGCTACCGCGGAGCCGCGCGGTACGTCTCCCCCGAGTTCCGCGCGTGCTTCGACATGGAGTGCGAGGCTCTGCGGCGCGTGCGCGACGACATGGGGCTCACGAACGTGCAGATCATGGTGCCGTTCGTCCGCACCGTCGGTGAGGCGGCCGCGGTCATCGACCTGCTCGCGACCAACGGCCTGCGCCGTGGGGAGAACGGTCTCAAAGTCGTGATGATGTGCGAGCTCCCCGCGAACGCGATCCTCGCCGAGCAGTTCCTCGAACACTTCGACGGCTTCTCGATCGGCTCGAACGACATGACCCAGCTGACCCTCGGGCTCGATCGCGACTCGGCGCTCATGGCATCCGCTTTCGACGAGCGGGACCCGGCGGTCCGTCACCTGCTCGGGATGGCGATCGACGCGTGCCGGCGCCAGGGCAAGTACGTCGGGATCTGCGGGCAGGGGCCCTCGGACCACCCCGACTTCGCCGAGTGGCTCGTGGCCCGTGGCATCCAGTCGCTGTCCCTCAACCCCGACACGGTGGTCGAGACGTGGCTCGCGCTGGCCGCGAGCGAGCGGCCGAAGGGGCAGGTGCTGACGGAGGCGCAGCTCGGGGTGTCGCACCGCGGCTGAGCACCCGCTCACCACCCCGGGAAGGGTGTCTGCGCGGCGGCTGCCGGCGTCACGGGGTTCGCCCCCGGGCGTCGCGCGGCCGCCGCGATGAGAGCGGGATCGAGTCGGAACGCCCCCAGCGGCAGGGGGATCGCGTCGGGGCGGAGCACCCTCACGACGCGGCCGTCGGGGGCGAGGTCGACCGTCCAGGTCTCGGCGGCGACGCTCACCGCGGGAGGACCCGGGCGGAGGTCGTCGAGGCGTCCGAGCAGGGCGGTCCGCACGCGCGGGTCGAGGGCGAGCTGCACGTGCGCGAGAGGGTCGAGAAGGCGTCGGCGTGCGCGCGGATCGGTGGGAGCGTAGCGACGGTCCACGCGGGGCGGCACGACCCCCGGCACACCGAGCGCGTGCAGGTCGGAGCCCGGATCGTCGAGCGAGCGCGCGATGACCAGCTGCCACAGCGCCCGGGCGATCGCGGCGCGCTGGCCGGGCGCGTCGAGCCCGTATCCGCCACCGACCGTGAGGACGCGGCCATCGTCGACGGCGGCCAGAGCGACCGGGCCGAGCACTCCGCGATCGAGGCGGCAAAGGGTCAGTTCCAGGTCCGCGTCGGCCCACGAGTCCCGCACCTGAGGAGAGAGAGCAAGGGATGCCGCGGGGGCGAGGCCCGTCCACCAGCACCACAGCGCGTCGTCGACGACGACAGACCTCGACGCTTGCGCGCGTGCGTCGTCGTTGTCGACACCCGCACCGAACCCGCCCAGCAGCGGTGGGTGCACGAGAGGCTCGTCGGGCCGCGCGTCACCGGGACGAGCCACGGCGGCGGTGTACGGCATCCATCCCTCCACGCTCCCGCGGCGAGCGCGCACCCACCGGCGTTCGACGAGGTCGTCGTCGGGCGCGAGCGGGAAGCCGGGCATCGCGCGCTCGATCGGATCGACCCAGCCGAGATCCGATGCGCGGAGCACGGGCGCCCCCTCGGCGGCGAGGCCGCGGGCCGACGCGCGACGGACCTCGAGCTGCCCATGATCGGCCGACCACCAGTGGCGGCGGACGGCGGCGTCGATCGCGTCGGGATCGACTTCGGGGGCGAGGTCGACGACGACCGCGTGCGCATCGACGCCCGTCGCCGTCGGCATCGCGATCTGCAAGTGGTGGAACGCCGCGGGGAACGGGGCCGCGTGGCCGACCCGCACCGGGCGGGCGGTCAGCGTGCGATCAGGCATGCGGCAGCGGGAACAGGTTGATCTCGTGCTCGGCGAGAGGGGTCTCACGCCAGCCCAGCTCGACCGCGATGCGCTGGACGCGTCCGTGGCCGAGGAACGGGAACGCCGCAGGGGCGTTGCCGATCGTCCCCGGCGCGATCACTCGGACGACCGTGAGTCCGGCGCTGCGGATGTCGGGGGTGGTGATGTCGACCACGATCGGCTCGACGTCCGCGCGCTCGAGGGCTGCGATCATCGCGACACGGGAGCGCTCCGGCATCCGCGGCACGCTGGCGATCGGTCTCCCGGAAGCGGGGCGCAGGAGACGATCCATGCGCTTTCCGGCGCGGGGATCGAGGTACACCTGCTGCTGCACCATGAGGTCGTCGCAGTCGTGCATGTCGGCGCGGAAGTCGTCGAGGTAGCGGCGGTCGGCCCGCCAGGGCTTGAACGCCCGACCGTTGAGCTCGCCCTCGGTCATCACCCGCCAGTGCAGGCCGTCGGCGTGCAACAGGTCGCGCGAGCCCTCCTGCAGCGTGTACGCCTCGGTCAGGGCCTTCGAGGCTGCGGAGGCGAAGTCAGGGCGCGCCGAGAAGCCGACATTGACCAGCTGATCGTCGTCGTCGTGCAGGATCGCGGCGGCGACGGGAACGGCGAACTCGTTGTCGAGATGGACGAACGAGACGCGCGAGCCCTCGGCGACCGGCGGCGCGGTCACGCCCTCGACACGGGGAAGGGGCTGCGCGTTCAGCCACCACACCATCGTCGCGTGACGCTCGACGACCTCTTCGATCGCGCTGGTCACGGCGAACTCCTCGCTGGGGCCTGCGGCGATGCCCGCGAAGGCGCAAAAGTTCGTCGGCGGCGCGGCGGCCACGTCGGCCGAATACCAGTTGACGTAGACGAGGGATGCCGGCACCCAGATCTCGCGACCGGTCACCGCCGATCGCCCCGGCACCCAGTGCACGGGCAGGTCGGCGTCGAGCGGGACGAAGGGGAATCCGGGCGCGGCGTACTGCGCTTCGCTGTACAGCACGAGTCGGCGCGGGTCGAGCGCCGGCACCCCCGCCCGGCGCAGCTGCGCGAAAGAGCCGTGGCGTACGGGCAGGGTGTCGAGGATGTTGCCGCAGTACCGCTCCACCGACTCGCCGATCGCGGCCGCCTGAGCGGAATCGGCATCGTCGAACGCCGAGCCCTGACAGAGCACGTTGTTGGCCCACGACGTCACCGCACGGATGTCGGCGACGTCGGCCTGGCGGGTGACGAGACCCGCGGGAACCCGTGCGTGGTGGCGGACATCACGCACGCGGGTGATGACGCCGGAACGCTCGTCGACGAGGTCGAGCGTGGTGTGCCGGCGGTGTCGCGTGCGCCGGTGCGGCAGCGGGAGAACGGGGTGCGACACGTGATGCACCTTCCCGTCCTCCAGCCACAGCTCGCGGAGGAGATCACCCGGTGCCTGCGCGAGGTCCTCACGGGCGATGGTCTCGGCGGCGACCGCGACCAGCTCCCACATCGCGTCGAGCAGAGCGGGCAGGTCAGCGGCATCCGG
>NZ_JARHXC010000033.1:0-19001 GCF_029222405.1 Microbacterium sp. Kw_RZR3
AGGCCCTCACGCAGGTTCTCAAGACCTATCGCGTGATCCCGTCCGGAACCACGACCCCCGAACTGCCCAAGTTCGGCTGAGACGCCGCCGACGCCGGTCTCGTCTCGGTAACGAATGCGACACGGAAAGGGCGTTCGCACAGCAATGATCTCCACGAGCCTCTCCCATCTCGCCGACGCCGTCGGTGGGCGTCTCGTCCTCCGCGCGGGCGACACTCCCGACACCCTCGTCGCGGGTCTCGTCGACACCGACTCGCGTCTCATCGAGCCGGGCGATATCTTCGTCGCCAAACCCGGTGAGACCACCGACGGGCACCTCTTCGTCGGCACCGCGGTCGAGCGCGGTGCGGTCCTCGCGATCGTCGAGCGAGAGGTCGACGACGAGGTGACCCAGATCGTCGTCCCGGATGCCGTGGCCGCGCTGTCCGACCTCGCCCGCGACGTGGTGGCCCGGGTTCGGCGGAACGGCGATCTGCGCATCATCGGGATCACCGGCTCGAACGGTAAGACCACGACGAAGAACCTCCTCGCCCGCATCCTCAGCGACGAGGGCGAGACCGTGTCCCCGCGCGCGTCGTTCAACAACGAGGTCGGCGCGCCGCTCACGATGCTCCGCGTGACCGAGAAGACCCGCTACCTCGTCAGTGAATTCGGTGCCAGCGCGCCGGGAGCCATCGCGCATCTGGCTGGTCTCGTCACCCCCGACGTCGGCGTCGTCCTCATGGTGGGCATGGCGCACGCGGGCGGATTCGGCGGGATCGAGTCCACCTTCCACGCCAAGAGCGAGCTCGTGCACGCCACGCGAGAGGGCGGGCTCGCCGTGCTCAACGTCGACGATCCGCGCGTCGTCGCCATGGAGCCGTTCGCGCGCGACCGCGGGCAGGACGTCCGCTGGTTCGGCCGGGGGGAGCGCGCGGCCGTCCGCGCCGTCGACGTCGAGGTCTCGGCATCCGGGACCCGCGCCGACCTGATCGTCGACGGGGAGCCGCACACCCTCACCCTGCGCGTGCTCGGAGAGCACCACGTCATGAACGCCCTCGCCGCGCTGGCGACCGCCACCGCGCTCGGCGTGCCCGCTGCCGACGCGATCGCGCGCCTCGAGACCGTCGAGATCGCCGAGCGCTGGCGCATGCAGCCGCTGGGCTCCGACCGCGTCCGCATCATCAACGACGCCTACAACGCCAGCCCCGACTCGATGGCTGCGGCGCTTCGCACCCTCGCGCAGATCACCGGCCCCGGGGAGCGGACGGTCGCCGTCCTGGGCGCGATGAGCGAGCTGGGGGAGTACGCCGACGAGGAGCACGACCGCGTCGGCCTGCTGGCGGTGCGCCTTCGCATCCAACGCATCGTCGTGATCGGGCCCGAGGCGCGGCGCATGTACCTCGAGGCGATCGCCCAGGGATCGTGGGACGGCGAGGCGGTCTTCTTCGCCGATGCCGACGCCGCGTACGACTATCTGTCCACCGAACTCCGTGACGGTGATCGGGTGCTCGTGAAGTCGTCGAACTCCGCCGGCCTGCGCTTCCTCGGCGACCGTCTGGGAGAGTTGTTCGCGTGAGATCACTACTGACATCGGCGGGGATCTCGCTGGCCTTCACCCTCTTCCTCACGCCGGTCTTCCTGCGATGGTTCCGGCGGTGGGGCTGGGGTCAGGTCATCCGCACCCCCGAGAACGTGCACAACCCCTCCCACGGGGCCAAGCGCGGAACGCCCACGATGGGCGGCACGATCTTCATCCTGGGCACGATCATCGGGTACTTCATCGGCTCCTACGCCGGCAACAACCCTCCGACGATCTCCGGACTCCTGGTCCTGTGGCTCATGCTCGGCTTCGGCGTCGTGGGCTTCATCGACGACTACATGAAGGTGCGCCTGCAGAACAGCCTCGGGCTGTCGGGGTGGCGCAAGATCGCGGGCCAGGTCATCGTGACGGTACCGTTCGCCGTCGTCGCGCTGAACTTCCCCAACGCCTTCGGTCAGACGCCGGCGTCGGGATACATCTCGATCTTCCGCGACATCCAGGTCCTGTCGCTGTTCGCGCTCGGTCCGATCGTCGGGTGGCTGCTATACCTCGCGTGGATCTCGCTCATCGGCACCGCGGCATCCAATTCGGTCAACGTCGCCGACGGACTCGACGGACTCGCCGCGGGCTCCGGCATCTTCGTGATAGGCGCCTACAGTCTGATGGCGTTCTGGCAGAACAAGCAGATGTGCGCGGACGTCCTCGATCCCACGGTGCAGGCCGGATGCTATGCGGTGCGCGATCCGTTCGATCTGGCGATCGTGTCGGCGTCGTTCGTCGGCGCTCTCGTCGGGTTCCTCTGGTGGAACGCCCCGAAGGCCAAGGTCTTCATGGGCGACTGCGGATCGATGGCGATCGGTGGCGTGATCGCGGCCATGGCGATCCTCACCCGTACCGAACTCCTGCTGATCCTCATCGCCGGCGTGTACGTGATCGCCTCCGGGTCCGTCATCCTGCAGCGCGCGTACTTCAAGATCACGCGGGGTAAACGTCTGTTCCTCATGAGCCCTCTGCACCACCACCTCGAGATGAGGGGATGGCCCGAGGTGACCATCGTCGTACGCATGTGGATCATCGCGGGTCTGCTCGCGGTGTCCGGCGTCGGCTTCTTCTACGTCGAATGGCTCTCCCGCGTATGAGCGATCTCTCCACCCTCACGAGCTGGTACGCCGATTGGAAGGGCCTGCGCGTCGCGGTGCTCGGTCTGTCGGTCACCGGGTTCTCCGCCGCCGACACGCTCGCCGAGCTCGGCGCCGAGGTTCTCGTGGTCACCGAGAAGGCCGACGAGGAGTACGCGCGCCTGCTGCCCGTCATCGGGGCGCGGCTCCACGTCGGACCGCTCGCGGAACCGCCGGCCGAACTGGTCGACTTCGCGCCCGAGGTCGTGCTCGCGTCCCCGGGGTTCCCCCCATCGCACCCCGTCATCCGGTGGGCGATCGAGAACGCCGTCCCGCTCTGGGGAGACGTCGAGCTCGCGTGGCGGGTGCGTGACAAGGTCGTGCGTCCCGACGGCTCGCCGGCCGACTGGATCCTCATCACCGGCACGAACGGCAAGACCACCACGACGCGCCTCACCGCGGAGATGCTCGTCGCGGGCGGACTGCGCGCCGCCCCGGTGGGCAACATCGGGACCCCCGTGCTCGACGCCGTCCGCGACCCGAACGGCTTCGACGCCCTCGTCGTCGAACTGTCGAGCCACCAGCTCTGGTACCTCAACCGCCAGACCGGGCCCGAGGCTCTGTCCCCGCATGCCGCGGTCTGCCTCAACCTCGCCGACGACCACCTCGAATGGCACGGCAGCGCCGAGGCCTATCGTGACGCGAAGGCGGGGGTCTACGCCCGGACGCGCGTGGCGTGCGTCTACAACAAGGCCGACGTCGCCACGCGCGAGATGGTCGAGGACGCCGAGGTCGAGGAGGGGGCTCGAGCGATCGGCTTCGACCTGGGAGTGCCCGGGCCGAGCGACTTCGGTGTGGTCGACGGCATCCTGGTCGATCGGGCGTTCCTCGAGGAGCGTGCCACGTCCGCCCTCGAGCTGACGACGGTGGCCGACCTGGCCGAGGTCGGGCTCGCCGCGCCGCACGTGGTGGCGAACATCCTCGCCGCGAGCGCGCTCGCTCGCTCACTCGGCGTGTCACCGGCCGACATCCACGACGCTCTCGAGCGCTTCCGCCTCGACCCGCATCGCATCCAGGTCGTCGCCGCGCACGCGGGTGTCACGTGGGTCGACGATTCCAAGGCGACCAACCCGCACGCGGCGGCGTCGTCGCTCGCCGCGTACCCCGGCGCGGTGTGGATCGTGGGCGGCCTGCTGAAGGGCGTCGATCTCAGCGATCTCGTCCGTTCGCGCGGGGTCCGTGCCCGAGCGGCGATCATCATCGGCACGGAGCGGGCGGCCGTCGTGACGGCGTTCGAGCGACACGCCCCCGAGGTGCCGGTTTTCGAGGTCGACCACACCGAGACTGAGGACGTCATGACACGCGTCGTCGAACTGGCGGCGGGCGTCGCGCAGGACGGGGACACCGTGCTCCTCGCCCCGGCGGCGGCGTCCTTCGACCAGTTCGCGTCGTACTCCGACCGCGGTGAGCGATTCGCCGACGCGGTGCGGGCATGGCTCGCGAACGAAGACGGAACGACCCGACAGCTCTGAGGGGGATGCGAGTGACCACGACGGCCCCGCCGCCCCGGCAGACTCCCGACGAGCCCTCCACCCCCGGTCTCGCCGCGCGCGTGTCCCTGGGCCGTGCTTTCCGCCCGGTCTCGACCGAGTTCCTGCTGATCACGTCGGCTGCCCTCCTGCTCACGGGTTTCGGGCTCGTGATGGTGCTGTCGGCGACCTCGGCTCTCGACGGCGGGCAGAACCCCTTCGATCACGTCCTGAAACAGGGCGTCTTCGCCGTGGTCGGCATCCCTCTGATGTTCGCCCTGAGTCGCGCACCGATGGCGTTCTGGAAGAAGATCGCCTGGCCGGTCCTGATCTTCGCGACGCTGTTCCAGCTTCTGGTCTACGTGCCGGGCCTCGGCATCGAGTCGTACGGAAACCGCAACTGGGTGCAGATCGCCGGGTTCCAGTTCCAGCCCGCCGAGTTCCTGAAGCTCGCGCTCGCCCTGTGGATGGGTGCGGTGCTCTACCGCAAACGCCGTCTGCTGACCGCGTGGAAGCACGTGTTCATCCCGGTCGTGCCGGTGGCCGTCCTCGTCATCGGGACCGTGCTCGGGGGAAAAGACCTCGGCACGGTGATGATCCTCGTCCTCGTGGTGCTCGGCGCCCTGTTCTTCGCCGGGATCAAGCTCCGCATGTTCATCGTCCCCGCCGTGCTGTCGGTGGGGGTGGTCCTCGCCTCGGCGGTCGGCAGCGAGAACCGCATGGCGCGTATCACGAGCCTGTTCAACCCCGACGACGCCTCCTGCTACTACACCTCGTGCTATCAGTCCCTGCACGGGATCTGGGGTCTCGCGAGCGGGGGGCTTCTGGGGCTCGGCCTCGGCAACTCGAAAGAGAAGTACGACTGGCTCCCGGCGGCAGCGAACGACTACATCTTCGCGATCATCGGCGAAGAGCTCGGTCTGATCGGATGCCTCGTGGTCCTGCTGCTGTTCGCGCTGTTCGCGGTCGGCGCGTTCCACATCATCCGTCGCACCGATGACACCTTCGTGCGCATCGTCGCCGGCGCGATCACCCTCTGGATCGTCGGGCAGGCGCTCGTGAACATCGGCGTCGTGCTGCGCATCTTCCCGGTGCTCGGCGTCCCGCTGCCGTTCATGTCGCAGGGCGGCACGTCGCTGCTGTCGGTGCTCATCGCGTGCGGCGTCCTGTTGTCGTGCGCGCGGACGCTGCCCGACCGCCGCTCCAAGACGCCCGCGGCCCCCGCGCGCGCAGCCCGACGCCGCTGACGTTTAGGCTCGAACGAGTGACGACCACTCTTCTGGCCGGCGGCGGCACCGCCGGGCACGTGAACCCCCTGCTCGCCGTCGCGGACGGTCTGCGCGCTCGCGACGCCTCCGACGAGGTCCTCGTCCTCGGGACGCGCGAGGGCCTCGAGGCTCGTCTCGTGCCATTGCGCGGCTACGAGCTCCTGTTCGTCGACAAGGTTCCCTTCCCTCGGCGTCCGAACGCCGCCGCGGTGCGCTTTCCCGGTCGGTTCCTCCGTGCGGTCGCCGAGGTCCGGCAGATGATCCGCGAGCGCCGGGTCGACGTGGTCGTGGGCTTCGGGGGATACGCCGCCGCCCCCGCGTACGTGGCCGCGCGCCGTGAGCGAATTCCCTTCGTCGTCCACGAAGCCAACGCCAAGCCGGGGCTCGCGAACGTCCTGGGAGCCCGCGGCGCCTCCGGGGTGGGCGTGGCGTTCGAGGGCACGCCCCTGCGCGGTTCGCGGGTCGTCGGCATGCCCCTGCGGCGCGAGATCGTCGACCTCGACGCGCACGCTCTCCGCGACGAGGCGGCTCGTCACTTCGGTCTGGATGCCACCCGCCCCACTCTCCTCGTCTTCGGCGGCTCGCTCGGGGCGTTGCGCCTGAACACGGCGTTCGGCGGAGCCTGGCGCGACGTGCTCGACGCGGGTTGGCAGCTCCTGCACGTGACGGGGCAGAACTCCGACCTGCCCGACCCCGGTGCCGCCGGGTACGCGGTCGTCCGCTACGTCGATCGGATGGACCTGGCCTTCGCGCTCGCGGATTTCATCGTCTCGCGCTCGGGTGCCGCGACCGTCAGCGAGATCAGTGCGCTGGGTATCCCGGCGGTGTACGTGCCGTACGCCGTGGGCAACGGTGAGCAGAGCCTGAACGCCGCCGCAGCCGTGCGTGCGGGAGCGGCTCGCCTGATTCCCGATGCCGAGTTCACCCCCGATCGCGTCCGTTCCGAGATCGTGCCGCTGCTGCGCGACGACGCGGGACGCGACGCCATGCGCGCCGCAGCCGCCCGCGCCGGCACTCGCGCCGGCACCGAGAACGTCATCGCGATGATCGACGAGGCCCTGACGCGCTGACGGGCGCGCCGGGGCTCGCACGCAGGATCCGCGACGTAAACTCGCAGACGCCATGATCAGACCCGACCTGAGCCTCCCCATCCCCGAGACCATCACCTCCGCGCACTTCATCGGCGTGGGCGGTTCGGGCATGTCCGGGCTCGCCCGCATGTTCCTCGACCGCGGCATCCGGGTCTCCGGTTCCGACCGCGCCGACAGCGCCGCCTTGCGGGACCTCGCCGCTCGCGGTGCGACCGTGTACGTCGGTCACGACGCCGCGCACCTGGGAGACGCCGACACGGTCGTTCACACGGGTGCGATCTGGCCCGAGAACCCCGAGTTCGTCACCGCCAAGGAGCGCGGGCTGCACGTCATCCACCGCTCGCAGGCGCTGCACTGGCTCATCGGCGGCCGCCGCCTCGTCTCGGTCGCCGGGGCGCACGGCAAGACGACATCGACCGGCATGATCGTCACGGCGCTGCGCGCGCTCGAGGTCGACCCCACTTTCGTCAACGGTGGCGTGATCGCCGACCTCGGTGCCTCGAGCGGCACGGGCTCCGACGACCTCGTCGTCATCGAGGCGGACGAGTCCGACGGCACCTTCGAGCTCTACGACACCGCCGTCGCACTCATCACGAACGTCGACCCCGATCACCTCGACCACTACGGCTCGCGCGACGCGTTCGACGCCGCGTTCGCCCGATTCGCGGATGCCGCGAGCGAAGCCGTTGTGATCTCCGCCGACGACGCGGGTGCCCGCGACGTGCGGGAGCGCATCACGCACGTGAACGTCGTGACCTTCGGCGAGGACGCGACCGCCGACGTCCGGCTGAGCGGCATCCGGACCGACGGTCCCGTCGCCTTCACGCTGACAGCCGACGGCGAGAGCGTCGACGTGCAGCTGCGGGTCCCGGGGGCGCACAACGCCGTCAACGCGGCCGGTGCCGTCGCGGTCCTGCGCGTGCTCGGACACTCGCTCACCGATGCCGCCCGCGCGGTCGCGGGCTTCGGCGGGACGGTCCGGCGCTTCGAGCTGCACGGCGTCGCGCAGGGCGTCAGCGTCTACGACGACTACGCACACCACCCCACGGAGGTCGCCGCAGCCCTCTCGGCCGCGCGCACGGTCGTGGGGGAGGGACGCATCATCGCGATCCAGCAGCCGCACACGTACTCGCGTACGCAGGAGATGTACCGCGAGTTCGCGGAGGTCCTCGAGACCCACGCCGACCACACGGTCATGCTCGACGTCTACGGTGCGCGAGAGGATCCGGTGCCCGGAGTCACCGGCGAGCTCGTCAGCGGGGCTTTCACCGATCCCGAGCACGTGCACTACGTCCCCGACTGGCAGGCGGCCGCCGACTACACGGCCCGCATCGCCCGGCCCGGAGATTACGTCATCACGCTGGGCTGCGGGAACGTGTATCAGATCATCCCGCAGGTGCTCGAAGCGCTCTCGCGCACCGAGGCCGCGGCGGTCTGAGCGTGGAGCGGCCCTCGCCCCTGCCCTCGCCGCCGGAGCGGCGCGCCCGCCCGGCCGAGGTGCCCACGGCGCGCGTCGAGCCGGCCTTGCCCGATGCGGACGGGGCGACCGCGCCTGTCGTCCCCTTGATCGCCCCGGTCGGGCGAGGAGACGAGACGATCCCGGATGCCGCGCCCCCGGCGGAGGAGACCGGGACCGGCCTCCGCGATGTCTGGCGCGCCTCGCGCGCACGGCGCCGCGCGCTGCGAGCCGAGGTCCGCCGGTTCACGGTGCGTCAGCGCCGTCGTCGACGGATCTGGATCGGGGTCGGCGTCTCCGTCGCGGTGATGGTCGTGGCGACCGTGGGGGCCGCCTACAGCCCGCTGTTCGCCCTCGAGCGCGTCGACGTGGTGGGAACGTCGCAGCTCGACGCGGCCGCGGTCACCGAAGCGCTCAGCGATCAGGTCGGGACTCCGCTCGCTCTCATCGACGACAGCAAGATCAAGGCCGCCCTGGTGCGCTTCCCCCTCGTGGAGTCGTACACGCTCGAGGCGCAGCCCCCGCACGACCTCGTCGTCCGCATCGTGGAGCGCACGCCCATCGGCGTCGTGCAGACCGCGGCCGGCTTCACCGTCGTCGATGCGGCGGGCGTCGTCCTCTCCACGACTCCCCAGGCGCCGGCCGGGCAGCCGGTGCTCGACATTCCGGCCGGCACATCGTCCGAGCCGTTCCGCGCGGCCGGACGCGTGATGCGCGCGCTGCCCGACGGCATCCGTTCGCAGGTCACCGCGGTGTCCGCGACGACACCGGACGACGTGACCCTCACCCTCGGTGCGACCGGCACCCGCGTGATGTGGGGGAGCGCCGACCGCTCGCCCGAGAAGGCCCGGGTTCTCGACCTGCTGATGCAGAAGAGCCCGCCCGACAGCACCCGCGAGTACGACGTGACGTCGCCCGAAGCCGGCGTCATCCGCTGATCTCGGGAGCGATCCTCGGACACGCCGCGTGTCGACCGGGCGGCGACGACAACGCCGCCTACTTTCGAGTCAAGGAATTGCATACCGGGCAATTCTTTAACCTTCAACATGAGGTTTAGAGTTTCGGGTTCGGGGACAAACGGAGGCCGGCATGAGCCACAACCAGAACTACCTCGCCGTGATCAAGGTCGTCGGTGTGGGCGGGGGCGGCGTCAACGCCGTCAACCGCATGATCGAGCTCGGCCTGCGCGGCGTGGAGTTCATCGCGATCAACACCGACGCGCAGGCGCTGCTCATGAGCGACGCCGACGTCAAGCTCGACGTCGGCCGCGAACTGACGCGCGGCCTGGGCGCGGGTGCGGATCCCGAGGTGGGCCGTCGCGCCGCCGAGGACCACGCCGAAGAGATCGAGGAGGCGCTCCGCGGTGCCGACATGGTCTTCGTGACGGCGGGCGAGGGCGGCGGCACCGGAACCGGTGGCGCTCCCGTCGTCGCCAAGATCGCCAAGTCGATCGGCGCCCTCACCATCGGTGTCGTGACCAAGCCCTTCTCATTCGAGGGTCGTCGCCGCCAGAGCCAGGCCGAGGGCGGTGTCCAGCGCCTGAAGGAAGAGGTCGACACCCTCATCGTCGTCCCCAACGACCGTCTCCTCGAGATCAGCGACCGCGGCATCTCGATGATCGAGGCCTTCGCCACGGCTGACCAGGTGCTGCTCGCCGGCGTCCAGGGCATCACCGACCTCATCACGACCCCGGGTCTGATCAACCTCGACTTCGCCGACGTCAAGAGCGTCATGCAGGGAGCGGGGTCGGCACTCATGGGCATCGGCTCGGCCCGTGGCGCGGATCGCGCCATCAAGGCCGCCGAGCTCGCCGTCGAATCGCCCCTCCTCGAGGCGTCGATCGAGGGAGCGCACGGCGTGCTGCTGTCGATCCAGGGTGGCTCGAACCTCGGCATCTTCGAGATCAACGACGCCGCACAGCTCGTCAAGGAAGCGGCGCACCCCGAGGCGAACATCATCTTCGGTACGGTCATCGACGACACGCTCGGCGACGAGGTCCGCGTCACGGTCATCGCCGCCGGCTTCGACGGGGGAGAACCGTCGCTGCGCATCGACGCGGTCGGCGCCCAGCGCTCCGTCTCGGCTCCCGTCGTCCCCGTCATCCCCGCCGACGACGTGGCGCGCGACCTGCACGCGGCCGAGGAGCAGAAGGCCTCGACGGAGCGTGCCCCCGAGCGCAAGCCCGAGCCCGCGCCCGTCGCGGCCCACGTCCCCGAGTCCTCGTACGACGGGGGATACGCCGACGACGACCTCGACGTGCCGGACTTCCTCAAGTAAGCACGAGTGAGCAGTGCAGCGGGTCCGGTCTTCACCGGGCCCGCTCTCGTCGTGAAGGAGACCCATGCCCAGCGCCCTCGCCGATCGCCTCGCCGACGTCGATGCTCGCATCGCGGATGCCGCCCGCGCGGCGGGCCGCGATCTCGCCGGCATCACGCGCATCGTCGTGACGAAATTCCACCCGGCCTCCCTCGTTCGCGACCTGCACGCGCTGGGCGTCCGCGACGTCGGCGAGAATCGACAGCAAGAGCTGACGGTCAAACACGATGAGCTGGCGAGCCTTCCCGACCTCCGCTGGCACTTCATCGGGCAGGCCCAGACGAACAAGGCGCGGGCCGTCCGCGCCGCAGCCGACGTGGTCCACTCCGTCGATCGTTCGCGCATCGCCGATGCTCTGGATGCCGCGGGCTCGGGCGATCCGCTCGACGTGCTGCTGCAGGTGAACCTGACGGACGACGCCGGGCGCGGGGGAGTCGCTCCGGGTGACGTGGAAGCCCTTGCCGCCCACGTCGCGGGACTGGCGTCGCTGCGTGTCCGGGGTGTGATGGCGGTGGCACCGCTCGACGAGGACCCCACTCACGCCTTCGAGCGTCTTCGTCGGAGCGCGGACGTCGTGCGCACGGTCGTCCCGGAAGCGACATGGATCTCGGCGGGGATGACCGGCGACTTCCCCGAAGCGATCGCAATGGGTGCGACACACCTACGGATCGGATCGGCAATCACGGGTCCGAGGCCCGTACGCGGATAGCCTCGACACAGACGAGCGAACGGAGGATGCGATGTCGAACCCGCTCAAGAAGACGATGGTTTACCTGGGACTCGCCGATGAGGAGGAGACCTATGACGAGCCTGCGCCGCAGCCGGCCGCGCGCAAGCAGCAGCCGCAGCAGACCGCGCCGATCGAGAAGGCTGCTCCCGTGACCCCCCTGCATCGGCCCGCCGTGGTGCGTCAGCCCGCTGCCGGTCCGGTCAGTGAGATCCTGACGGTGCACCCCAAGCAGTACCGCGACGCGCAGACGATCGCCGAGAACTTCCGCGAGGGGATTCCGGTCATCATCAACCTGTCGCAGATGAGCGACGCCGACGCGCGTCGTCTGATCGACTTCGCGAGCGGACTGTCGCTCGGTCTCTACGGACGCATCGAACGGGTCACGAGCAAGGTCTTCCTGCTCTCGCCCGAGAACATCGCCGTCTCCGGAGACGGTGCGATCGCGCAGGCCGACCCCGAGGTCGCGCCCTTCGCGCCTCAGTAAGCGATCGTGGCCGTCCTGAGCCTGGTCGGCTCGATCCTCAGTGCGCTCCTCTTCATCTACATCGTGCTGCTGCTCGCGCGCCTCGTGCTCGAGTACATCCCGATGTTCAACCGGGAGTGGCGCCCTCGCGGCGCTGTTCTCGTGATCGCCGAGATCGTGTACACGGTGACCGATCCTCCGATCAGACTGATCCGTCGCTTCATCCCGCCCCTACGCATCGGGGGGATCGCGTTCGATTTCGGATTCGCGATCACCATGTTCCTATGCTTCCTCCTGCTGAGCGTCACGCGGTCCCTCTCGGCCTTGTGACCTCGATCGCCGCCGCCTTCGACACCGGTCGAGGGCGGCGGCTATGCTGTTCCGAAGCGGTACGCCCCGGTGCGACACCCCCAACAGTTCCAACTCAGAGCTCTCGAAAGAGGAAACACCATGGCACTGACCCCCGATGACGTCGTCACCAAGCAGTTCCAGCACGTGCGCTTCAAGGAGGGTTTCGACCCCGATGAGGTCGACGACTTCCTCGACGAGATCGTCGTCGAGTGGCGCAAGACGATCGCCGAGAACGAAGAGCTGAAGGCGAAGCTCGCCGCGTTCGAGTCCGGCGAGGCGGCCCCGGTGGCCGCGGCCCCCGCGGCCGAGGCGCCCAAGGTCGAAGAGCCGGTCGTCGCCGAGGCGCCCGCAGCGGCTCCGGAGGCCCCCGCGGTCGAGGCCGACGCTGCTCCCGCCGCGCAGAGCGCCGGCATCATCGAGCTGGCTCAGCGCCTGCACGACGAGCACGTCGCCGAGGGTAAGGCCCAGCGCGACCAGCTCATCAGCGAGGCTCAGGCGCAGGCGGCGTCCATCGTCGCCGAGGCCGAGCAGAAGGGCCGCGAAGAGCGCGCCCGTCTCGAGAAGGAGCGCGTCACCCTCGAGGGTCGCATCACCGAGCTGCGCAACTTCGAGCGCGACTACCGCTCGCAGCTCCGCTCCTACATCGAGGGTCAGCTCCGCGACCTCGACACCACCGCGTCGTCCTCTGGCTCGACGCCCGTGTCGGCGATCGGTCTGTAGGCCGACTCTTTGCGCAGTCGACCTCCCCTGCGTTCGGCGGCGGCCGGCATCCTCATCGCGATCCTCGCGGTGGTGGTGCTGGCCGCCGACCAGTTGGCGAAGATGATCGCCATCGAGAACCTCCCTCCCGAGCGCGTCGTCCCCGTCATCGGCGAGGCGTTCCAGCTGTACCTCGTGCGAAACCCCGGGGCCGCTTTCTCGCTCGGCGAGGGAGTCACCTGGATCTTCACGATCGCCCTGGCGGTCGTGGCGTGTGTCATCCTCTTCCTCGCGGTCACGCGGGTCCGCTCGCGGCTGTGGGCGGTCGTGCTGGGTCTCCTGCTCGGCGGAGTGCTGGGCAACCTGAGCGACAGGCTCTTCCGCGAACCCGGCTTCCCCGTCGGCCACGTCGTCGACTTCATCTCGACCCCGTGGATGATGCCGGCGATCTACAACGTCGCCGATGTGTTCATCGTTTCCATGATGATCTCCGTCGCGCTGCTGGTTCTCTTCGGCCTCCGTCTCGACGGCACGCGCGAGACGCGGGCCTCCCGCGCTGCCGGTGCCGCCGCGCCCGACGACAGCGTCGACGCCGCGACCGACCCCGGTTCCCGCTGACATGGAGTCGCGACACCTTCCCGTTCCCGACGGGCTCGATGGAACGCGCGTCGACCAGGCGCTGGCGAAGATGCTCGGCTTCTCGCGGACCTTCGCTGCGGAGATCGCCGACGCGGGCGGGGTGAGCGTCGATGGGCGCTCCGTCGCTCGCTCCGACCGTCTCCGCGGCGGCGGGTGGTTGAGCGTGGAGTGGGAACCGAAGCGCGAGCCCGAGATCGTGCCCGTCGAAGTCGCCGACCTCGGCATCGTCTGGGACGACGATGACATCGTCGTCGTCGACAAGCCCGCGGGTGTGGCCGCTCATCCCTCCGTGGGGTGGGAGGGGCCGACCGTGCTCGGAGCCCTCGCCGCGGCGGGGTTCCGCATCGCCACGAGCGGGCCGGCCGAGCGCCGCGGCGTGGTCCACCGGCTCGATGCCGGGACGAGCGGTCTGATGGTCGTGGCCAAGACCGAACGCGCCTACACGCTCTTGAAGAGCGCGTTCAAGGAGCGCGAGGTCGACAAGATCTATCACGCGGTCGTTCAGGGGCACCCCGATCCGCTGTCGGGAACCATCGACGCGCCGATCGGGCGTCATCCGCACCACTCGTGGAAGTTCGCGGTCGTTCCCGACGGGAAAGACTCGGTGACCCACTACGAGACGCTCGAGGCGTTCCCTCGCGCGTCGCTCCTCGAGATCCACCTCGAGACCGGGCGCACGCATCAGATCCGCGTGCACATGGCGGCTCATCGGCATCCCTGTGTCGGCGACCCCCTGTACGGCGCCGACCCCACGCTCTCCGCCCGTCTGGGACTCGAGCGTCAGTGGCTCCACGCCCACCGGCTCGCCTTCACCCACCCGGCGACGGGGGAGTGGGTCAGCTTCGAGTCGGCGTACCCCGCCGACCTCGAGCATGCGCTCGAGATCCTCCGCGACGGATTCTGACTTCCGTCACGCGGGCGAGGAGTTCTGCTCGAATCGCGCCGGCCCGGCGGTGAGGCCCGCGCGGACGCGAGCGTGCATCTCGTCGTCCAGAAGCTCGTCGAGGCCGGCGATCGGATGCCATCCGACCTCGGTCATCTCGCCGTCGACGGGCTCGGGCTCACCGGACAGCCACGTGCAGGTGAAGACGAGATCGAGGTAGTCGCTCTGGTCGCCGTTGGCGTAGGTCACGCGGGGAATCTGGTGCACCCAGGCGAGCCGGTCGGCACGGATGCGCACACCGGCTTCCTCCGCGGCCTCGCGGACAGCGGCATCCGCGGGCTCTTCTCCGGGGTCGACGATCCCGGTGATCGGGGTCAGGCGGCCGTTGTCACTGCGCCGTCCGAGCAGGACGACGTCGTCACGCACGACCACGGCGGTCACGCCGACCAGCGGCAGGGGGCGGGTGCCGACGAGGCGGCGGAGTTCGAGGACGAAGTCTGGCGTGGGCACGCGCCCACCGTAGCCGAGTCGATTCGAGCCCGACCATGAGCATGAGCGTGCCGTCCGCGACGCGCGGGTGGCACCTGGGGGTCCGCTCTGAACTTCGGGACGCGATGTCGGAGGCCGAACGTAGACTCGTCCCGTGGCAGCAGACTCCTTCGTTCACCTTCACGTGCACAGCGAGTATTCGATGCTCGACGGAGCCGCACGCATCGGTCCGATGGTGCAAGAGGCCGTCAAGCAGGGCATGCCCGCGATCGCCGTCACCGACCACGGCAACACCTTCGCCGCGTTCGAGTTCTACAAGACCGCGAGAGACGCGGGCATCAAGCCGATCATCGGTATCGAGGCCTACGTCACGCCGGGAACACACCGCTCCGACAAGACGCGCGTGCGCTGGGGCACGCCCGAGCAGCAGAGCGACGACGTCTCGGGTTCGGGTGCATACACGCACATGACCCTGCTGTCCGAGACGACCGAGGGAATGCACAATCTCTTCCGGCTTTCGTCCAAGGCGAGCATGGAGGGCTACTACTTCAAGCCGCGCATGGACCGCGAGCTGCTGCAGACCTACAGCAAGGGACTGATCGCGACGACCGGGTGTCCGTCCGGAGAGGTGCAGACGCGTCTGCGCCTGGGCCAGTACGAGGCGGCCCGTGCCGCGGCGGCAGAGTTCCAAGACATCTTCGGCAAAGACAACTACTTCGCCGAGATCATGGACCACGGGTTGTCGATCGAGCGCCGGGTCATGGGCGACCTGTTGAAGATCTCGAAAGACCTCGGCATCCCCCTCGTCGGTACCAACGACCTGCACTACACGCACCAGCACGACGCGACGAGCCATGCCGCCCTCCTCTGCGTGCAGTCGGGCTCGACGCTCGACGACCCCAAGCGCTTCAAGTTCGACGGCGACGGCTACTACGTCAAGTCGCCCGCCGAGATGCGCCAGGTCTTCCGCGACCACCCCGAGGCGTGCGACAGCACGCTGCTCATCGCGGAGCGGTGCAACGTCGAGTTCGACACTTCGGCCAACTACATGCCGCGCTTCCCGGTGCCGCCCGGCGAGACCGAGGGCAGTTGGATGATCAAAGAGGTCGAGAACGGCCTGCAGGACCGCTACCCGGGCGGCATTCCCGACGCGGTGCGCAAGCAGGCCGAGTACGAGACCGACGTCATCCTGCAGATGGGGTTCCCCGGCTACTTCCTCGTCGTCGCCGACTTCATCAACTGGGCCAAGAACAACGGCATCCGCGTCGGTCCCGGTCGCGGTTCGGGCGCCGGCTCGATGGTCGCCTACGCGATGAAGATCACCGATCTCGATCCGCTGCAGCACGGCCTCATCTTCGAGCGGTTCCTCAACCCCGACCGCGTCTCGATGCCCGACTTCGACGTCGACTTCGACGACCGTCGCCGTGGCGAGGTCATCCAGTACGTGACCGAGAAGTACGGCGACGAGCGCGTCGCGCAGATCGTCACGTACGGCACGATCAAGGCCAAGCAGGCGCTGAAAGACGCCGGGCGTGTGCTCGGTTTCCCCTTCAGCATGGGCGACAAGCTCACGAAGGCCATGCCCCCCGCCGTGATGGGCAAAGACATGCCGCTGGACGGCATGTTCAACCCCGAGCACCCGCGCTACAAAGAGGCGAGCGAGTTCCGCACCCTCATCGAGACCGACGCCGAGGCGAAGACCGTGTTCGACACGGCCCTCGGGCTCGAGAACCTCAAGCGCCAGTGGGGCGTGCACGCGGCCGGTGTGATCATGTCGAGCGAGCCGCTCATCGACATCATCCCGATCATGCGTCGCGAGCAGGACGGCCAGATCGTCACGCAGTTCGACTACCCCGCGTGCGAGTCGCTCGGCCTGATCAAGATGGACTTCCTGGGGCTGCGCAACCTCACGATCATCAACGACGCGCTCGACAACATCGAGGCCAACCGGGGTCATCCACTCGTGCTGGAAGACCTCGAGCTCGACGATGCGGCATCCTACGAGCTGCTCGCGCGGGGCGACACGCTCGGCGTGTTCCAGCTCGACGGCGGGCCCATGCGCTCTCTGCTGCGCCTCATGCGCCCCGACAACTTCGAGGACATCTCGGCCGTGCTGGCCCTTTATCGCCCGGGTCCGATGGGCGTGAACTCGCACATCAACTACGCACTGCGAAAGAACAAGCAGCAGGAGATCGAGCCGATCCATCCCGAGCTCGAAGAGCCGCTGGCCGACATCCTCGACACCACCTACGGCCTGATCGTCTATCAGGAGCAGGTGATGGCCGTCGCCCAGCGCGTCGCCGGGTACACGCTCGGTCAGGCCGACCTGCTGCGCCGTGCGATGGGCAAGAAGAAGAAGAGCGAGCTCGACAAGCAGAAAGAGATCTTCTTCGGCGGGATGACCGAGCGCGGCTACGGCGAGGTCGCTCAGCAGACGCTGTGGAAAGTGCTCGAGTCGTTCGCCGACTACGCGTTCAACAAGGCGCACACGGCCGCCTACGGGCTCGTGTCGTACTGGACGGCGTACCTCAAGGCGCACTATCCCGCCGAATACATGGCCGCACTGCTGACGAGCGTCGGCGACTCCAAAGACAAGATGGCCGTCTACCTCAACGAGTGCCGCCGCATGGGCATCAGGGTGCTGCCCCCCGACGTCAACGAGTCGATCCGTTTCTTCGCCGCCGTCGGCGAAGACATCCGCTTCGGCCTCGGAGCGGTGCGCAACGTCGGCGCCAACGTCGTTGACGGGATCGTCGCAGCCCGGCAGGATGCCAAGTACGCCTCGTTCCACGACTTCCTGGCGAAGGTGCCCATGCACGTCGCCAACAAGCGCACGGTCGAGTCGCTGATCAAGGCCGGCGCCTTCGACTCGCTCGGCTCCACTCGTCGGGCACTCCTCGAGATCCACGAGGACGCGTGCGAAGGGGCCGTGAGCGACAAGAGGCGCGAAGCCAACGGCGAGGTGGGTTTCGACTTCGACTCGCTGTGGGACGAGCCGCAGCAGGTGTCGAAGGTCCCGGACCGGCCCGAATGGACGAAGAAGGACAAGCTCGCGTTCGAGCGCGAGATGTTGGGGCTCTACGTCTCGGATCATCCTCTGGCGGGCCTCGAGGTCCCGCTCGCGAAGCACGCGTCGACCTCGATCCACGATCTGCTCTCGTCGGAAGACGTGCAGGACGGCGATCAGGTGACGGTCGCGGGTCTGCTGACCAGCGTGCAGCACCGCGTGGCCAAACAGAGCGGAAATCCCTACGGCATGGTGACCGTCGAGGATTTCAACGGCGAGGTCACCGTGATGTTCATGGGCAAGACCTACGCCGAGTTCGCTCCGATCCTCCAGGGCGACTCGATCCTCGTCGTGCGCGGCCGCGTGTCCCGCCGAGACGACGGGCTGAACCTGCACGCGCAGTCCGCCTTCGCCCCCGACCTCGAGGGAATGGACGCGGCGAGCGGCCTGACGCTCGTCGTCCCGGAGCAGCGCGCCAACGAAGCCCTGATCGGGGAGCTCGCTCAGACGCTGCAGCGGCATGCGGGCGATACGGAGGTGCTTCTCAAGCTTCACAAAGGTGGGACGGCAAAGGTCTTCGAGGTGCCTTTGCCCGTTCGCGTGACCGCCGACCTCTTCGGTGAGTTGAAGGGACTGCTCGGGCCCAACTGCCTGGGCTGACACGCGCGAGGTCGCGCACCGGTGTCCGTGAGGTGCCGGCGCGACACGCTCGAAAACCGTACGGGGCGCTCTCGTGCCCTCGGAAAGGAAGATCGTGACCGACCGCACTGACGAATCCGTCGCGCACATGGGCCCCTCGGGCGACGAACCGCAATCGGCCGGTGCCCGGGAGGTGTCCGGTCCGCGCCTCGCGCGCTCGTCCATGGCATCCCCCTCCTCCGCCGTCGACGAGGGAGAGACCGACACGCCCGTATCCGATGGGCCCACCGGGGACGTCCCGGACGTGAACGACCGCGCGGACTCGCGTGACGTCGACGACGAGGACGCCGACCTGGGCGACGACACCGGTCACCGCGAAGCGGGCCACGGCGATGCCGCCGGACAGATGTCGGCGCGTTCGCACGTCAACACGCACAACGTGTCACTGCCGTCCACGTCCTCCACGTCCGGCGCCGCACGGGGTGCGGTGTCGTACGCGGTGGGCCCTTTCTCGGTCCGCGAGGTCTCGCTCCTGGGGATCTGGGCCGTCGCGTTCTTCGTGTCCTTCTTCCCCGACAACAACGTCACCGGAGCCGCTCGACTGCTCGTCGGCGGCAGCAATGTCTGGCTCTCGGGACTCTGGTGGATTCCCGCCGTGGCGTTGCCGACGCTCGCCGTGGGACTTCTCGTCCTCCGTCGGTTGTCGCCGCAGGGAATCCGCCGTGTCGGCTCCCTCGGGATCGACCAGTTCGCGTCCGTCGCCTTCTCCGTGGCGGCGTTGGTGTGGGTTGCGTGGCTCTGG
>NZ_JARHXC010000340.1:0-1242 GCF_029222405.1 Microbacterium sp. Kw_RZR3
TTGACGGCCGACAGGATCATGGTGGCCGACACCAGCTCACCGTTGCCGTGGACCCACGCAGGAGAACGGTCGTGCGCGCGGTAGTCGATCTCGACGCGCGCGATCGGCTCGTCGGAAACGAGCGAGAACGCCTGTCCGCCGGGGAGGAAGACGACGTCGTTGGGGCCGAGAGGTGTTTCGACGCCGTCGCTGAGCGACAGCTGCGCCTCGCCGGCGACCTGCACGAGGAGCGTGTCACGCGGGCTGGGAGGGGTCGCGGCGGGGCGCGTGAGGCTCAGCGCCGTGTGCCAGATCCGTCGCACCGAGACCTCGGCGACGTCGGCCTCATCGATGAAGGCGTGGCTGCGCGCGAGGTCGCCGCGGGCATCGATGCCGCGCGCCGCGAACCACTCGGCGACGGCGGATCCGGTCAGCGGAACACGGGCGATCGTCCACACGGGTTCGGGGCGCCGAGAGCCCGATACACCGGGCGCGCTCATGCGGTCTCCCCTCCACGATGCGTAGCGACCGAATCTAGACGCCGCGATTCACCGCGGAAAGCTGCTTCACCCTCTCTCCCTTACTGCGGCGCTCAGGAGTCACCCGTTGCCCACCCGCCGAGGCCGACTCCCGACAGCAGGCACCACCTTGCGACTCCGTTTACGCCGCAGAGGGGGATGCACGGCTGGATGTGAGACGCAACATCACCCGACCCCGAGAGGACCTCCCCGTGGAGAACACCCCCGAATTCCCTGCCGTCGATGCCGGCCTCCCCCGCCGCACGGTGCTGACCGGCGCCGCCTGGACCATCCCCGTCATCGCCGCCGCCACGATCGCGCCCACCGCGTCAGCGTCGGGCACGCTCCAGCTCGCGTTCGACAAGTCGACCTACAACGGCACCGCCTGCTCGACCATCGCCGGCGCGTATGTGACCGCGACGACGAACGGCGTGCCGGCGAGCGGCAAGTCGATCACGGTGAGCCTGTCGAACAACTACACGTTCTCGGGCGGCTCGACCACGGCCACCGGCTACTCCGGCACGAATGGGCGTTATGCGCTGCCGGACATCAACGTCCCGGCCGCTGGCGGCAACGGTACGTCGAGCGCAAACTCTGGATCCACGACTACGACGGCAGTACTCAGTGCAGGCGTGAGGACCGGCGGAGTGCCTATGAACGGCACGCTCGCCGTCACGGGTCTCCCCTCGGACGTCACCGCCACCCAAATCACCCGCGAAAACGTCAGTGGCGGCGTCGCCATCTA
>NZ_JARHXC010000341.1:0-26530 GCF_029222405.1 Microbacterium sp. Kw_RZR3
TTGTCGTGAGCAGTGACATTTTCTGGATCATCGGTGTCGTCGTCGCCGTCGGGGCGGTGCTGCTGATCCTGCTGATCGGCTTCTTCATCTTCCGGGCCTGGTATCAGGTGCCGCAGGCCGATGAGGCGATCGTCATCGTCGGTAAGAAGCAGCGCGGGACCGACGGGCTGACGTCGAACATGACCGTCATTACGGGCGGCGGCGCTTTCGTCAACAAGCTGACTCAGCGTTCGGATCGCATTTCGCTCCGTTCGCGCCAGATCAAGATGGAGCCCGTTGCTCAGACGAAGAACGGCGTGACCATCCACCTGGCGGGTGTTGCGCTGGTCAAGATCGGGTCGCTGCCCGACCAGGTTCGCGCCGCCGCGGAGCGCTTCGCCTCGCAGGACCAGGCGATCGACGTGTTCACCACCGAACAGCTCGAGGGTGCGCTGCGTGGTGTCGTCGCGAAGCTCAACGTCGAAGAGGTCATGCAAGACCGCCAGAAGCTCGGTGACGAAATCGCGGAGGGCATCAAGGGCGACCTTCTCGCGCAGGGTCTCGTGCTCGACTCCTTCGCCATCCAGGGCGTCACAGACCGCAACGGCTACATCGAGGCCCTCGGCGCGCAGGAGGTCGAGCGCGTCAAGCGCGAGGCCGAGGTCGCGCGCATCGAGGCGGCCCGCGAGGTCAAGGCGCGCCAGCTCGCCACCGAGGAAGCGAACCTCATCGAACAGACCGCGTTCGACAAGAACACCGCGGCATCCAAGTCCGAGGTCGGGCGTGCGAACGCCGAGGCGGAGCAGGCCGAGAATCTCGCCCGCGCCGAGCGCGAACAGGCCGTTCTGGTGCAGCGCGCCGAGAACCGTCAGGCCGAGCTCGACGCCGACGTCAAGCGCGTCGCGGATGCCGAGAAGTACCGCAAGCAGACCGAAGCCGACGCCGAGTCGTACGCGCGCCAGAAGAAGGCCGACACCGACCGCCAGGTGGCGCAGCAGGAATCGGATGCCGAGGCCTACGCGGTGCAGCGCCAGGCCGAGGCCCGGCAGGCCTCCGCCGCAGCCGAAGCCGCTGCGGTGCGGGCGCGCGCCGAGGCCGAGGCCGAGGCGCTACGCGCGAAGTCCAGTGCCGAAGCCGAGGCGCTCCGTGCTCAGGCCCTCGCCGAGGCGGAGGCCATTCGCGCGAAGGGTGAGGCGAGTGCCGCGGCGATTCAGGCCGAGGCCGAGGCGCTCCGCGAGAACCAGGAAGCCATCCTCGGGCGCGAGCTCATCGGACAGCTGCCCGCGCTCATGGCGGAGTTCGCGAAGGGCTACCAGAACGTCGGCAACGTCACCCTCGTGGGCGGCGACTCCGCGGGAGCGCACATCGCGCGCGAGCAGGCGGCGGGCCTGGCGGCGACGTTCGACAGCGTGAAGTCGGCGACGGGCGTGGATCTCGGGGCGATTCTGCAGGGCCAGGCGTTCGGGCGGGGTGTGGCGTCGTCGCGCTCGTCCCGGGAGGCGGAGTCTTCAGCAGCCGTCAGCGACTGACGCAGAGGGCCACGGGGAAGCACACAACGACACAGGGTGAGGAATCTGCCCAACAATCGCTCGGGGCGAGCGAGGTTGTGCGGGTCTTCACCGCCGATCTAGCTGCCGCCGCAGATCCTGTGTGCGCTCGCGGGCTCGATCGATCAGCGTCGCGGCAAACTGTCGTTCTTCCCCGCTGAGGGAGGCTTCCTCGGCGGCAAGGCTCAGTGCCTCGGGCAACCCATCGACGTACGTTCGAGCGCGCGAATACACCCAGTCCACGGTGGCTGATTGCCCCAGGATGCCGGTGAAGACACTCGCCTCGCGCACGATGTGCCGAGGCTCGATCTCGTACGTGCGGTAGTGGCCGTCGAATGACATCGCGAGCTTCGCCCTGCGGTTGTTGATCTCGGGATATGCCAGTGCCGAGCCGAGGTCGTAGAGAGGCGCCAGGCGAGGCCATCCTGTTCGAGCCGTCGGCCACAGCAGTGCGTAGTTCTTCGCATGGGCATCGGTTCCCAGTGCAACCCAGTTGAAGATCGTGGCGTCGAAGAATCCCAGGGCATGCATCGGGCCAGCGGGACCGAATCTGTCGATGATGAGTCGTGAGATCGCGGCAATGCCGGGGCCGCCCTCGTTCTGATACTTCGCCGTCGGATGCGTTCCCGTCGCCTGCGCGAAGTCCTCCTGGTGCGCGCGGGCGATTGACGTTCCCTCAGCGTGCTCGGCGCGGCGATACCGGTCGAAGCGTTCGATCACGATCGCGCTCTCGTCGTCGAAGTTCACCAGTCGGCTGCGTGCGACATCCATGTTCAGGTGATGCGCAGCACGCATCGTCAGGTGCTCATTCAGGTCGCCCCACTTGAGCCCTGCCACGCCGGGTTTGACGATGTGCGTCGACGCGGTGCTTCCGGTCGCGAATCCCCAGGCGTCGCGGCCACGGACGAGAGTGAACTTGGACTGCGCTCCGGCGAGCGAGAAGTAGCCTCCGTCGTACCCCGTCGCCACCCACGCGGAAGGGTCGGCGCGCAGTTCGCGCAGGTGCGAGGCAATGGTCGCGTCATCGATCCACTCGATCTCGCCCGGTCCGTCGAGGACCGGCTCGTCCCACTGAGTCGAGTCGATGAGCTGTACGGCGCCCGCCGCATCCCGTCCGACGTTGGCGAGCAACCCCATCGGGTTGCGCGGCGAGACGCCGAACGTCCGCCCCCACCGCGCCAGCACGGCGTCGTTGTCGGGCAGAAGGTTCCAGAGGAAGTTCCCGGGCGCGGCGCCCTCGTGCCGGCGGCGGCTCTTCGGCAGAGACAGTGACAGTTCGAGGCGGCCGGCGTCACGCTGCCAGGCGGGATCGAACTCCAGCGAGATGTCGCCACCGTCGCGCTGGCTGAACCAGCCGATGCGCCGCCCGTCCAGATACGCGGTGAGCCTCACGGCTGCGCCTTCGGCGCATCCCATGGATCGACGACATCCATGAACATCGGATCCGAGTCGGTCTCATCCTCCGCCGTGTCGACCTCGGCATACAGATCAAGCGCGTGGAGCACTGCCATCAGGCTGTCCACGCTCGCGCTCCCGGCGTGACCGGACTCGAACCGGACCACCCACTGGCGGGCGCGCCCGATCCGCTGCGCCAAGTCCGCTTGGGTCAGTCCGAGGTCGGAGCGGCGGTCGCGGACGATGTTTCCCCAGTCGAGCGAGACGTTCACGAGCACTGGCAGGTCCTCCCTCACTCGCAGCATGTACGAAATTCCAGTCACATCCTGCTATGTACGAGGATTCTGACACGTACCGCTGATGTACGTCAATGCGTACACGAGCCGCTCGGTGGGGTGGTCTTCACATTCGGGGTGGGTCGAGATCCACTTGCTGAGTCCGCGGGGGCCCGCGCCTTCCTGTAAGGGTTGAGATGCGTGACATCGTTACGCCACCGTGGTCAGGACTCACGGACGGACGGCGGTGGCGCGATGCTGATTGGTCTCATCTCCTGGAGCGCGGCGGGCGGAATGGCCTTGGCGGCGCTGGTCATGGTGCTCACGCCTGGCCCGAACATGATCTACCTCGTCTCCTGGAGTATCGCCCAAGGGCGTATTGCCGGCCTGATATCACTCGCCGGTACCGGGGTCGGGTTCCTCGTCTATATGGCAATGGCCAACCTGGGACTCGCGGTCGTCTTCGTGGTCGTCCCATGGCTTTATGTCGGCCTCAAAGCCGCGGGCGTGGCCTATCTCGCGTACCTGGCCTGGCGGACCTTGCGTCCGGGCGGGACCGGGCTTTTCGAGACCCGCGTCCTCGGGCGGGATTCCGGGGCGAAGCTGTTCCGACTGGGGCTGGTCACGAATCTGCTGAATCCGAAGGTCGCCGTCATGTACCTGGCGTTGATCCCGCAGTTCATCGACTCATGCGCCGGTCATGCTGTCGCCCAGGGCTTCGTGCTCGGCGGCATCCAAATCCTGGTCAGCCTCATCGTGAACGCCACCATCGTCATCGCTGCCGGGTCGATCGCTCGCTCCCTGCACACCCGCCCCACCTGGACGAGATGGCAGCGCCGAGTCACCGGAAGCTTGCTCGGTCTCGTCGCGATCTTCCTCGCCGTCGAGGTCCCCAAAGCCGCGCGGCCATGAGGTGCCTCGATCTGCCGCCTTCCCGTCTCGACGACATGCCTGAGGAGTATTTCGCCGGGGACTACCGTGCTGCGTTACCGGTGTCCGGGGAGAGTCCCGGAATCACGACTGACGCCAGGTACTCCCGCAACCGCGGCACGTCACGCGTGAGCGTGCGCCAGACGCGGTGCGGGTCGAGGTCGTCGTACTGGTGGGCGGCGAAGTTCCGCATGTCGATGATCTGACGCCATGGCTGACCGGCGAAGCGCTCGCGAACGGGCGGCGGGATCTTGGCGACCGCCTCGCCGATCCGGATCAGCCCCATCTCCGCGGCCCATTGCGCCTCGACCTCGCGGAGGAAGTGCTCCTCGCCCTTTTCGACGATGAGTGCGATGACCTCGCACACCGCGATCACGCGGGTCGCGGCATCCTGTGCCTGACGACTCTCGATGCTCACAGCGGGACGGCCTCGCGGAGCACCCGCTCCCGGAACTCACCGCGGAGGGTGTCGGAGGCGATGACATCGACCTCGACGTGAAGCAGATCGGCGAGGGCGAGGCGCAGGCCCACCTCATCCAGGAGGCCGGCTTCGGGCGTGAAGTCGACGAGGATGTCGATGTCGGATGCCGCGGTCTCCTCGCCGCGAGCCACGGATCCGAACACCCGCGGCGCGGTGGCGTGATGCTCGGCGACGAGGCGATGAATCTCGTCGCGGTGGCGGAACAGCCGCTCGTTGAGGGTGCCGACCAGCGCGCGACGGATGCGTTCGAGGACCTCGGGGCTGGGCTGACGCCGACCGTTCTCGTACGCCGAGATGTTGGGCTGCGCCACACGGGCGGCGTGGGCGAGCTCGGCCTGGCTCATGCCCGCCGCTTCTCGTCCCGCGCGGATGTTCATGCCATCAGGGTAGCCGCGAGGTTATCGGGGGCGATATAGGACTCACTTCCCTCGGTGCCTACAGTGCGCGCAAGCCAGGGATCTGGCCTATCAGCCACCCACGCTCGGCCCTCGCGCACGTCAGAACCGTGCGTCGCCGACGCCCTGCGGGCAGTGTGATCAGGGGGAGGTCCCTGTCGATGGGGCTGAGCGCCCAGGCATTCGCGTCGCAGGTGGTCTGCCCTGTTCAGCCATGCGGTGACCTCGCTCTGCGGGCTGTTGCGCCCATGGTTCTCGTTGCGCTGCCTGCCGCGCTCTGGGGTGCCGACCTCGTTCAGCTGAATGAGACCGTCCCGCAGCGGGCGACGGATATCGGATGTGTATTTGTTATGAATCGCATGAGTGTTTCCTCATAGACTGTCGAGCCTCGCATGTTGGCGGCGAGCACTCAGAGCAGAAGCCACGAATCCGACGTGGCCCTTTCCATGGGGGAAAACCTTGACTGAATCAATCACTCCAGCCGCGCCCGCGGGCTGGTTCCCTGCTGGCGTCGAAGGCCAGGAGCGCTATTGGGATGGCGCTGCGTGGACTGACCAAGTTCGTCCCGTGGGCACGGCGTCTAGCGGGAGCGACTTCGTCGTCCCCGGATCGACAGCTCCTGAGTCCGAGCAGAAGCCGCGCAACATCCTCGGGATCGTGGCGCTCGCGCTGGCGGCCGCAGGATTCATCTTCGCTTGCATCCCCGGTGCCCTGATCGTTGGGTGGATCCTGCTGCCGATCGCTTTCATCCTCGGCATCGTGGCGCTTTTCCAAAAGGACAAGCCCAAGTGGCAGGGCGTCGCCGCGATGATCGTGTCGGTTATCGGCACGATCGTCGGGGTAGTCGTTTTCTTCGTGGTGGTGGCCACAGCTTTCAACAGCGCGTTCGATGACACGGTTGTCGGCGAGGTCGGCACCTCCGACATTGTCGAAGAAGAGGCGCCCGGGACCGCTGACGAGCCTGCGATCGCGGCCGCGCAGGATCTTGTGCTCGGTGAAACCGCGTTTGGCGTGGACACTGAGAGCGGCATGGGCTGGTACGCCGTGCAGCTGACCAACCCGAACGAGGACTACGTCTTCGGCAACGCCGCAATCAAGGTGGAGGCTTACGATGCCAACGGCGTGCTGCTCGACACCGGTACGGACTACAGCACGATCCTCTCGGGAAGCTCGTGGTATGTCGGCCGCTTCCTGCAGGTGGGATCGGCGCAGATCGACCGCATCGAGGTGCGAGGGCCGACCGCGAGTGCGGCGACCAACTCGCCCGCCGCTGAGACCGGGTCCTTCACGATGGGTGAGGTGACCACCGGCTCCGAGTACGACTGGATGACCGTTAGCGGCACCGTTACCAGCAACTTCACGGAAGACCAGGACATGGTCCGCATCGACGTCATCGCCCGTAATGGCGATGGAAAGATCGTGGGTGTCGACACCACCTACACGGATCGTGTGCCCGCCGGCGGTACGGCAGCGTGGAAGGTTCCGTTGTGGCAAGTGCCGCTGGACAGCAAGGTCGAGGCATTCGCTCACCTCTGATGCCTGCCTGAGCAAGCCGCGTTAGAGGACCACGAGGGTCGCCTACGGGCGGCCCTCGTGGTCCCTATGACTGTTCTTCTGAGATCCAGCTCGCGCGACATGGACGGTAGGTAGTTCCGGGCCCCGCGCGAAATCTGGCGCGAGGCCCCTGGCATCCGGAATTCAGCCCTGCAGCACCGGATAATCCGTGTACCCGCGCTCCCCGCTGTCATAAACCGTCGCCTGGTCGACCTCGTTCTCCTCGGCGCCCTGCTCCTAGCGCGTCACGAGGTCGGGGTTGGCGATCGCGGGGCGGCCGACGGCGATGAGATCGGCGATGTCGTCCTCCACGACCGACACCGCTTCTTCGCGCGTGGTGACTTTCGAGAAGCCCGAGTTGACGATGAACGTGCCGCCGAAGGAGCGACGGAGGTCCTGGATCAGCTCGCCGGCGGGGTCGGCGTGCAGCACGCTCAGGTACGCGAGGCCCAGGGGTGCGAGGCCCGACACGAGAGCCTCGTAGGTCGCGCGGGTCTCGGCGTCGTCGGTCTCCCAAACATCCTGAATGTTGTGGGCCGGAGAGATCCGGATGCCGACGCGCTCCGCGCCGATCTCCATGGCGACAGGCGACGGTGCCGCGTGGACCTCGACCGCAGCTCACGTTCTCGTGTAGGAACGTGTACGGGGCCGGCACGCGTGCGCGCCGGCTCTTCGGCTCCGCGCCGATGCGTCCTCGGGGCGACTGCATCAACGGGGCGTGAACACAGGGGGCGTGATGTCAGTAGAGATTGTTCCGTTTCGACGCAGTATCCGGCGCGATGGATTCCGGTGTGGCAAGCCCGATCTCGACGAATGGATCGACAGGTACGCCGGGCAGTCCGAACGGAGTGACACGACACGCACATTTCTTGCGCTCGCAGACGATGACGAGCTCGTCGGGTACTACGCGACCAAAGCGTACGAACTGGACCTCGACGACGCCGCGTCCGTGTACGGGGTCGGTCGGCGGCGCTACCCCGTTCCCGCGATGCTCATCGCGCGTCTCGCCGTGCACGAGGCCGTGCAAGGGAAGGGCATCGGGAGTCTGCTCTTGTTCGATGCTCTACAACGGCTTGTCGACGTCTCTCGTTCCATCGGATTCGAGGTCGTCGTGGTCGACGCGATCGATCACGACGCGTCCGTGTTCTATCGCCGGTACGGCTTCACGGCCTTCGAGGACGACGATCTGCACCTGTTCTTGACGACGAAGCGACTGAAGTTGACTTTCGACAACACGTGATGCACGCTGTACATACCAAGTGAGTACAAACTGTAAGGCTTATCGTGGACATCCAAGAGACGGGTCGCTCTGAGCGACTGAACATGCGCATCTCGCCGGAAGCGCTCGAGCTGCTGCGGGCGGCTGCCGCCAAACAGCAGCAGGATCTCTCCGCCTTCGTGTTGGGAACCGCGATGGAGCGTGCGCGTGCTGTGCTTCTCGAAGATCACGTCCTGCGGTTGAGCCCGCATGCCGTACTGCAGCTCGAGAAGGCGTTGGATGAAGAAGCCGTGGTCGTGCCCCAGTTGGCTGAGCTTGTCCGCCGCGTGCGCGGCAACCGTTCTGACGCATCCTCAAAGACCACGAACGACACGCTCGCGACACGCTGATCGGTGATCGTCCAGACCAGGGGTGATGTGAGAGCCCGCGGGCTGCCCACCATTCGGTCGTGAAAGCGGGGCCTCACGCGGATGTCGTCGACATCGGCGCGAGGCCCCGCTTCGCATCACGCCTGCAGCACCGGGTAATCCGTGTATCCGCGCTCGCCGCCGCCGTACACCGTGGCCTGGTCGACCTCGTTCTCCTCGGCGCCCTGCTCCCAGCGCGTGACGAGGTCGGGGTTGGCGATGGCGGGGCGGCCGACGGCGATGAGATCGGCGATGTCGTCCTCCACGACCGACACCGCTTCTTCGCGCGTGGTGACTTTCGAGAAGCCCGAGTTGACGATGAACGTGCCGCCGAAGGCGCGGCGGAGGTCCTGGATCAGTTCGCCGGCGGGGTCGGCATGCAGCACGCTCAGGTACGCCAGGCCCAGGGGTGCGAGGCCCGACACGAGAGCCTCGTAGGTCGCGCGGGTCTCGGCGTCGTCGGTCTCCCAAACATCCTGAATGTTGTGGGCCGGAGAGATCCGGATGCCGACGCGCTCCGCGCCGATCTCCGCGGCCACGGCCCGCGCGACCTCGATGACGAAGCGGGCGCGGGCCTCGGGTGATCCGCCGTAGGCGTCGGTGCGCTGGTTGGAGGCGGGGGAGAGGAACTCGTGCAGCAGGTAGCCGTTGGCGCTGTGGAGTTCGACGCCGTCGAGTCCGGCATCCACGGCGCGACGGGCGGCGGCGACGAACTCGTCGAGGACGGTGGCGAGCTCCGACGTCTCGAGCGCGTGCGGCACGGCGTAGTCGACCTTGGTGCCGTCGGCGAGACGGGTCTCGCCCTGGATCGCGATCGCCGAGGGGGCAACGATACGGTCGGTGCCGGTGATGTCGGGGTGCGTGACGCGTCCGCCGTTCATGAGCTGCATGAAGACGGTGCCGCCCTCGGCGTGCACGGCATCCGCGACCTTCGCCCACCCAGCAGCCTGCGCGTCGGTCACGATACCCGGCTGGCCCGGGTACGCCCGCGACTCGGCGCTCGGGAAGACACCCTCGGTCACCAGCAGGCCGATGCCCGCGCGCTGCGCGTAGTAGGTCGCGACGATCGGGCCGGGAACGCCGTCGACTCCGGCGCGGAGGCGGGTCATCGGCGCGAGCGAGACGCGGTTGCGGACCGCGGTGCTGCCGACGGTGGTGGGGCTGAAGAGGCTCATCGAGGAGTCCTTTCGTGGAGGGGGCAGTGCCACGCGGGTGCAACTCGGGGTGCTCGGTGAGCATTCCGCGGATGCACGTCTTCTCAGCCGCCATCGTGTTCACTGACGCCGTTCCTTCGCCACCTCCTGGGGGCGGGGGTGTTCCGGATCCTCGGGTCTCGGCACGTTTCCGGTGCGTAAATTCCGCGCCGAGCCATCGAACGCGGCATGCCGACGTGCGAGCATAGGTAATCGATTACCAGGAGGCGTTGTCATGCGAGTAGCAGTGGGCCAGGTCGAGCCGGCATTCGGTGATGTCGACGCGAACGTCGCTCTCACCGAGTCGGTCATTCGGGAGGCGGCCGCGAAGGGTGCCGACGTCGTCGTGCTGCCCGAGTTGGTCTCGTCGGGATACATGATGGCGTCGCGCGACGAAGCGTTCGGACTTGCCGAGGTCGCAGGTGCGGGCCCCGCCACGATCGCCTGGAAGAGTCTCGCTACCGAGCTCGGAGTGATCGTCGTCGCGGGCTTCCCCGAACGGCAGGGTTCACGGTTGTTCAACGCGGCGATCCTCTGCCTTCCCGACGGGCAGCACACGGTCTATCGCAAAGTTCACCTCTGGGACGAGGAGGCCCTCTTCTTCGAGCCCGGCGACCTGGGCTTTCCGATCGTCGATACCCGATTCGGTCGGCTGGGCATGATGATCTGCTACGACGGATGGTTCCCCGAAAGCTATCGCGCGCTCGCGCTCCAGGGTGCCGATCTGGTGTGCGTGCCGACCAACTGGGTGCCCATCCCCGGTCAAGCGGAGGGGCAGCCCGGCATGGCCACCATCCTCACGATGGGGGCGGCGCACGCGAACGGCATCGTCGTGGCCGCGGCCGACCGCGTCGGGGTCGAGCGCGGGCAGGAGTTCATCGGCCAGAGCCTCATCGTCAGCCACACGGGTTGGCCCGTGGCCGGCCCCGCTCCGGCGACCGGGTCCGCGCTGCTCGTCGCCGACATCGACCTCGCGGCAACGCGGCGTAGTCGCGCGTGGGGCGCGTTCAACAACCCGGTGCGCGACCGGCGTCCCGAGGCCTATCGGCTCGATCCCGTTCGATGACCCGGTCCTCGACTCCTGACGTCGTCGGGCTGACGCGAGATCTCATCCGCCTCGACACGGTCGACGGCAACGAGGACGCTGCCCTGTCCGTGCTCGCGCCGATCCTCTCCGACGCGGGACTCGACCTCGCGTGGGTGCCGTGGCATCCGGGGCGCTCCAACCTCGTCGCGACATGGCGCGGAGGAGGACCCCTGACCCTCAGCGGTCATCTCGACACGGTTCCGACGGGAGCGGCTCCGTGGGCCAGGAGCCCGTTCGGGGGAGAGGTCGACGGCGACCGGCTCTTCGGGCGGGGCGCCAGTGACATGAAAGGCGGGGTGGCGGCGATGACCGTCGCCGCGGCTCGCGCAGCTCGCGAGGGATCCGCGCCTTTCCGGCTCGTCTTCACATCGGCTGAAGAGACCGGATGCCACGGCGCCGCCGCCGTGGCCGCGCACGTCCCACTGCCGGAGAACGGCATCCTCGTCGTGGGGGAATCCACCGGAAACGAGGTGCGCTTCGGCCACAAGGGCGCGAGCTGGCTGCGACTCGACACGCGAGGACGAGCTGCGCACGGGTCGCGCCCGGAACTCGGGATGAACGCCATCGATGCCCTCGCCGACGCCGTGCATGCTCTGCGGGACGCGCCGCGGGGCGCGCGGCATCCGCACCTCGGCACGCGGACGACCAACGTCGGCACGATCGCCGGGGGCACCCAGACCAATCTCGTGCCCGACGCCGCGACCATGACCGTGGACGTGCGCGCCGTTCCCGGCGCCGGCGCCGAAGAGATCGTCGCGCTCCTGGCCGACCACGGCAGCGTCACCCGCGCCCTCGATGTGCCTTCGGTGTGGAGCGAGCCCGACTCGGCGGTGTCGCGGAAGGTGCTCGACATCGTGGCATCCGTACGCGGAGAACCCTCCGACGCCGGTGGCGTGAGCTACTTCACCGACGCGGCCGTGCTGGACCCGACCCGATCGCGCTCCTACATCATCGGGCCGGGCGATGCCGACCAGCCCCACGCGACCGACGAGTCCGTGTCGGTGCGACGGCTCGAGGAGGCGGTCGAGGTGTACCACGCCCTCATCGCCGCGCGGTGGGGCTGAGCACTTCGGCTGAAGGGTCAGGCGCTGCCGCGGACGATCAACTCGACCGGGAGGAGGGTCTCGTCGGGTGCCGGCTGATCGTTGATGAGGGCGAGAAGCGTGGCGACCGACGTGGAGACGATCTCGGCAACAGGCTGTCGCACGGTGGTCAGAGTCGGCCGGCACGCCGTGGCGATCGAGATGTCGTCGAAGCCGGTGATCGCGAGGTCGCCGGGCACCGTTCGGCCGAGGTCCGATGCCGCGTCGAGGGCACCGAGAGCGATGAGATCGTTGGCGCACACCAGCGCGTCGATCTCACCGTCGCGCGACAGCAGTTCGAACGCTGCCGCCCGGCCCGATTCGCGGCTGAAGTCGCCATCGGCGACTCGGCGTGTGGCGGAGGCGTCGTGCGCCTGAGCCCACGTCGTGAAACCCTCGAGGCGGCGTCCACCCGACCAGTTCGTCGGGTCGGCACCGACGAACGCGAGACGCCGACGGCCGCTCGCGGTCAGGTGGCGGATCACCGCATCGATCCCCGTGGAGTCGTCGATACCGACGAACGGGGCCGCCACGGTCGGCACACGTTGATCGATCTGGACCAGGGGCACCGCCTCGCGCGCGGCCTCGAGCGCGGGGGCCGACGCCGTCTGCGAGCACGGGACGACGAGGATGCCATCGACCTGGCGCTCGATCAGAACGTCGAGGCGGCTGCTCTCGGTGTCGACGTCGTCGTCGGAGCTGCACAGGAACAGGGCGAGTGCGTGCGCCTGCAGGGCCCTCTCGACGCCGCTGACGACCTGGGGGAAGAAGGGATTGTCGATGCGCGGCACGACCATCCCGACCACGCCCGTGCGTGCCCGGCGCAGGGCGCGTGCGACCGAGTGCGGACGGTAGCCCAGCTGAGCCGCGACCGCCGCCACGCGCTCGCGGTGCTCGGGTTTGACGGCCCGTGCCCCCGACAGAGCGCGGGACACCGTGGCGACCGAGACACCCGCGGCGTCGGCTACGTCTCGTACCGTCGGACGCCGCGTCATGCCCCCCAGCCTATGACCGCGCACGCGTCGACATGCGGCGTCGCCGAGGCACGATGCTCGTCCGGCGCCAGGGCGTGCTCGCCGACTCCCACAGCGAGATCAGCAGGAACGCGAGCAGCCCGATCGAGGCGAGAACGATGATGGCCGCGTAGACGCCCGGGGTGTTGAAGCGACCCTGCATGGTCGAGAGATACACGCCGAGGCCTCCGGTCGTGGATGCCAACGACTCCGCCAGAATCGCGCCGGTCACCGAGAAGGTGGCCGACATCTTCAAGGCCGAGAACAGCGGCGTGTAGGTCGCGGGCAGCGTGATGACGACGAAGGTGCGCCAGGGCGACGCCCCCATCGCCCGAGCGAGGTTCTTCGTGTCGGGATCCACGGAGCGCAGTCCGTCGAGCACGTTCACGAGCACCGGGAAGAAGACGATCATCGCCACGACGACGAGCTTGGGTGCGAGTCCGAAGCCCAGCCAGATCACCAGGGCCGCACCGATCGCCACGACGGGGATCGCCTGGCTCACGATCATGATCGGGTACAGCAGCCGGAACAGCAGCGGTGACGCCGCCATGACCAGGGCCAGCGCGAAACCCAGCACCGCGCCGATGACGAAGCCCAGGGCGAACACCTGGCCGGTCGCGACGATGCCTCGGCTGATGGCATCCCTGTCCTCCGCGATCGCGGCGAAGGCGGCCCACGGTGAGGGCAGGACATACTGCGGGATCGCGAAGACCTGGACCGCGAGCGCCCAGACCGCGATGAGGGCCACGACCGACACGAGGGGAGTGACCAGGGTCACCCATCGGCGCGGCCCGGCGGGAGAGAGGGCATCGATGCTCATGCGGGAGACCGCCTTTCGTCGAGGGTGCCGGAGGCGCGCCCGTAGATGAGGTCGACCGCCCGCTTCTTCAGCGCCGTGAACCGCTCGGTCGTCAACACGTCGACGTCGCGCGGGCGGGGGAGATCGACCGTGAGGATCTCGCTGATCCGCCCCGGGCGCGGCGACATCACCACCACGCGATCGGCGAGGAAGATCGCCTCGTCGATGTCGTGCGTGATGAAGAGGACCGTCGAGCCGGTTTCCGTCCACACGCGCAGGAGCCACTGCTGCATGTCGAGGCGGGTCTGGCTGTCGAGCGCGCCGAACGGCTCATCGAGCAGCATCACGTCTTTCGCGAAGGCGAGGGTGCGCATCAGCGCCACGCGTTGCCGCATCCCTCCGCTCATCGCGTGGGGGAAGTGGTCGAGGAAGTCGCCGAGACCGTAGTGCGTCGCCATCTCGGCCGCCCGTTGCTTCGTCTCGCGCGTCACGCGGCCGGTGAGACGGGCTCCCAGAGTGATGTTCTCGAGGGCGCTCAGCGACGGGACCAGCAGATCCTTCTGCAGCATGTAGCCCACCTGCCCGGGCCGCCCGGTGGTGTCGCGACCGTCGATGCTCACCGACCCCCGCGTGGGTCGGAGGATGCCCGAGACGATGTTGAACAGCGTCGACTTTCCGCATCCGCTCGGCCCGATGACCGAGACGAACTCCCCCGGGGCGACGGTGAGATCGGTCGGGGCGAGCGCCTCGGTGGAACCGAAGCGCTGCGCCACGTCGCGGAGGACGATCTTCGCTTCGCTCATGAGATCACCGTCACCCTCGTCGGGCCGAACCACACGACATCCTCCCGCTTCACCCCGTAGAGGTGATTCCCGATGAAGGGCTCGACGGCCCACGCGCCCGTCATCACCGTCTCGTTGTAGGCGTCGATGTAGCCGTCGTCGTACGACGAGTCGTGCGAGAGCGAGTGGCCGATGTTCTGCAGCCGGTCGAGCAGCAGGAGATCGGTCTCGGCCAACAGCGCGTGGAAATGCGCGAACCAGTCGCACGCGCGCATTCCGGGACGGGCGGCAGCCAGGACGGAGGCGTGGATCCGCTCCACCGTCTCGAGGGCGCGCCGCTGCGGGACGTTGTCACCCCGGATGAGTGTGCGGGTGCAGTCGCCCCACCATCCGTCGGGTGTGACGGGGTGGACGTCGATCGTGCCCAGGTCGATGTTCCACAGCGGTCGCTCCGACGGCACGTCGGTGGGGAAGCAGCTGAGGGTGCCGACGCCGAAACCGACCACCGTCGGTGTCCATGTGCCGACTCCACCCAGCTCGATGACCCGCCGGTCGACCCGATCGCGCACCTCGCGCTCGGAGGCGCCGGGTTCGACCTCGCGCGCGAACTCCTCCGCAACCTGGATGGCCAGGCGCTGTGCCCGCACCAAGCCTTCGGGCGGTTCGTCCGACACCGTGCGCGGCGACGTCATGAGGTCTGCTCCGCGGCATCCTCGTCGGTGAGCCAGGCGGCGAGCTGGTTCCACAGCACCGCGTACCCCGGCCATTCGACGAAAGCCGTCGTCAACCAGTGCGGTCCCATGTCGGTGGCGACCGCCCCGACGCGCCCCGCTCCGTGGTGCCCCACCACGACGAGCGGGTGCTCGCCGACGGTGGCAACGACCTCGGCCCCGGCCGCGGGAACGAGCCGCTGGAACCCCAGGATGCCCGGCCATTCGCCCCCCAGGCCGCGCGTCACGGCGTGGTCGCCGTCGGAGAGCGGGGTGATCGCCTCGGGAGTCTCTTCGCGGTCGTCGCCCACCTCCATCACGACCGGGAGGACCTCGGCCAGCGCGGTCGCGCGGTAGTTCGCCTTGGCCTCGATGCCCTGGAACGACAGATATCCACCGACCATGAGCAAGGACCCTCCGCGCGCGACCCACGCGGCCAGCGAGGTGAGGCGGTTGGCGGGAGCCGGCCGGCCGCCGGTGAACACCGCGTTGGTCAGGAGCAGGGTGTTGGCGCCGATGTCGCTCAGCACCACCAGGTCGTACGGAGCGAGCTCTTCCTCGGTGTACGGGAACTTCTCGGCGGCGACGTGGTTGGGCTGGAACTCCACCGTCCATCCGCCCGCCTCGAGGGCGTGAATGAACGGCCAGGCACCCTCTTCGTAGGCCGAGGTGTGGAACGTGTCGAATCCCTTGGTGTGGACGGACGTCGTGCTCCACGACTCGCCGGCCAGCAGAATCCTTCCGCGGCTCACTGGCCGAGCCCCGCGTTCGTGTAGAGGTCGGAGACCGGGATGGCCTTGTCGATCAGCCCGTACTTCACGGCGACGTCGACCAGCGACTGCCAGGTGTCGGCCGACTGGGCGAGATCGTCGGCCGTGACATCGGTGCCCTCGTCGCCGAACAGCGCCGACGTCGCCTGCCACTGCAGGGTGGTGAACTCCTTCGTCTGCGCGTCGGGGTATGCCGTCATGAAGATGTCGACGGCTTCGTCGGGGTTCTGACGAGCCCAGTTGAGGCCCTCGATCGTGGCCGTCATGAATGCCGACGCCTGGTCGGGGTGCGACTGCAGCCACTGCGAGTTGCCAGCCAGCATGAGCACGGGAGCGTCGGGAGCGCCGTAGTCGCGGGAGTACGAGATGGAGTAGTCCTTGCCTAGCGACTGCAGCTCGCTGCCCTCGGCGTTGGTGATGCCGGTGATGGCATCGACTTTGCCGTCCACCAGCAGCGGCACGGTGCTCGAATCGGCCGTGACGAGGGTGACGTCGTTGATCGTCTTGCCCACGGAGCCGAGCATGATCGACAGCTGCGCGTTCGACCACGCGTCGTTGTACGTCCCGATGAGCTTGCCCGGCAGGTCGCTCGGGGCGATCGGCTCACCCGAGGTCGTCATGAGACCCCAGTTGTTGTTCTTGCCGTAGGTGCCGATGCCGACCACCGGCACCCCCTGCGAACGTGCCGTGACGATGTCGACGCTGGTCGTGAAGGCCAGATCGGCCTGCTGGGTGCCGAGGTACTGCATCGTGGCCGACGTGTTCGGCGGCGTGATGATGTCGACATCGAGGCCGGCGTCTTTGTAGAAGCCCTTCTCCTTGGCGACGAGCCAGGGGATCCAGAAGCCGTCGGCGACCGGCCACTCCTGGACGAAACGGACGGTCGTCAGTGAGCCGTCGCTCGATTGCTCGGCGGCGCTCCCGCCGGCGCAGGCGGCGAGGCTGAGGGCGATCGCGGTGCCGCAGGCGGCGGCGACGACGCGACGGACGTGACGTGCTGCTGTGCTCATGGTGGTGTCCTTCGGGAATCGGGTAATCGATTACCAAAGTATCCGCACGTCGTCGCGATCTGTATAGCCCTCGTGTTACCGTCCCGTTAAAGATGAGGCGACTGTCGACCGACCGGAGGCCCCGCGATGACCGAGAACCCCCTCGCCCACCGGCTCGACTACACGCTCGACGAGCTCGACGACGCCGCGCTCGCGGCATCCCCTCTCGTTCTTCTCCAGCGGTGGCTGACCGACGCGGCCGACCTGCCCGAGCCAAACGCGATGGTCGTCTCGACAGTGGATGCCACGGGCTCACCGACCTCGCGCACCGTGCTGCTGCGCGGGATCGACGACGACGGCGCCCTGTGGTTCTTCACCAACCGTCTCTCGCGCAAGGGGCGCGCGCTCGCCGAGAATCCGCGCGTCTCGATCCTGTTCTCCTGGTACGCGCTGCAGCGGCAGGTGATCGTGCTCGGCACCGCGACGCCGCTTCCGCCCGAGCGCGACGATGCGTACTTCGCCTCGCGTCCGCGGGGGTCGCAGCTGTCGGCCTGGGCGAGTCACCAGTCGGAGGCCGTGGCATCCCGAGCCGCCCTCGAGGCGCAGATGGCCGAGGTCAGCGCGCGCTTCACCGACGACCAGCCGGTGCCGAGGCCGCCGCACTGGGGCGGATACCGGGTGGATGCCACGGAGTTCGAGTTCTGGCAGGGCCGCCCGTCGCGACTGCACGACCGGATCGTGTTTCAGCGCGAGGGCGACGGGTGGGCGGGGATGCGGCGGCAGCCGTAGCGAGCCGGGCGGCCGCGGCCGCTCGTCAGATGAGTCGCGGTCCGCTCGACGACCGACGAACGAGCGTGGTGTCGAGGTAGTGGGCCAGCGGCGGGTCGTCGCCGTCGAGCATGCGGAGCAGGACGTGGGCGGCGGTTCGCCCCTTGAGGGTGAAAGGTTGCCGGATCGTCGTGAGTCCGGCGGTGTGTGCGCCGGCGACGTCGTCGAAGCCGGTGATCGAGAGGTGGCGCGGAACTTGGATGTGGTGCCGCTTCGCCCACTCGAGGGCGCCGAGCGCGTAGGTGTCGGCGATGCACGCGATGGCCGTCATGCGCGGGTCGCGGCGGAGAAGCTCGGCGGCGGCGTCTGCTCCGGAGGCGCTCGTCGTCTCCCATCTCTCCTCGACGGTGACAGGACGCCCGAGCCCCTGTTCGAGGCCCCGAATGCGATCGCGGGGGATCGTGAACCGCGAGCGGAGGACGCGATCCGGCGATGCCGGACCGTTGTGAGGCGCGGTGCCGAGCCGAGACGTGATGAAACCCACGTGGACGTGGCCGAGCTCGGCCAGGTGAGAGCCGATCAGGCGCATGGCCGCACTCTCGTCGAGCCCGATCCAGGGGACCGACGAAACGGGGCCGGGTTGATCGACCAGCACCGCCGGCGTGCCCCGCCGCTGGAGAAGACCGAGCGTGCGCTCGCCGAGCGGGAGGGAGTGGAACACGATCCCGTCGACCGCAGCGTGATCGATCGGTGCTCGCTGTCGCTTCTCGGGCGTGCCGGCGGGGAGGAGGACGAGATGGCTGCCGGTCTCGGACAGGGTTTCGGCGACTCCCGCGAGGAAGCCCGCAGAGGCCGGGTCGGTGAAGACGAACGGAAGGTCGTCGGTGAACACGACGCCGATCCCGCCCGTGCGCTGGCGGCGCAGGCTCCGCGCGAGCGGGTCGGGGCCGGGGTAGCCGAGCTCATCGGCGAGCGCCAGCACTCGCTCCCGCACCGCAGCAGACAACTTCTCGGGGCGGTTGTAGGCGTTCGAAACCGTTGAGACGGACACACCCGCCTCGGCGGCGAGCCGCGCCATCGTGATGTGCGAGCGAGACACCTGTCCAGGGTAGTAAATCGTTTGACTTCTGGATTCCGTCGGAGGACCCCGCCTTCCGGCGTCCGCTCCCGCGAGCGGCTCGAGGATGGGAAGCGATGCGCCCGATCCATGACGAGGAGAGACCGATGACCAAGGACACGACGTCCCTTCGACGGACCGAGGATGCGAGCCCGGAGCTGTCGCTCGCGCCCGAGCGTGACGGCTATGGTCCGCTGCCACGCGGAATCAACCACATCGGCATCACGGTGCCGGATGTGGACGCGGCCACGATCTTCCTGCGGGCGGCGTTCGACGGCAGGGTCGCCTACGACGGACTCACTCCGTCCGATCCCCCTCGTGAAGGGCCGGACACCGAGCGGCAGCTCGGTCTGCCGTCGGGAGCGAAGATCGTTCGTCAGCGCATGGTGCAGATCGGTGTCGGTCCGGGACTCGAGGTGTTCGAGATCGTGGACTCCGCCCAGCAGCCCCCGGCGAAACTGAGCGACCTCGGCCTGAACCACGTGTCCGTGTACGTCGACGACATCGACAGCGCCCTGAAGAGGGCGATCGCGGCCGGCGGCGAGGCCCTCTCGGAGCCGCACGAGAACTCTCCGCACGAAGACACGGAGGGCAACGCGAGCGTCTATGTCCGCGCGCCGTGGGGAACCCTGTTCGAGCTGCAGTCGATCCCGAACGGGCACTGGTACGACGAGACCGCCGAGGCGCGGGTGTGGACTCCGCCGGCCCGATGAACAGCACAGCCCACCGCATCGATGTCGACACCACGGTCTGCATCTCCGTCGCGGCCCGCCCCACGAGCATCGGCACCCGCTTCCACAACTACCTCTACGCGGAACTCGGCCTGAACTTCCTCTACAAGTCGTTCCGCACGGCCGACATCGTCGGCGCCATCGCGGGTGTTCGCGCACTCGGCATCCGCGGCTGCTCCGTCTCGATGCCCCACAAAGAGTCCGTCATCCCCCTGGTCGACGCGCTCGAGCCGTCGGCGGCGGCGATCGGGAGCGTCAACACGATCGTGAACGACGACGGAGTGCTCACCGCCTCCAACACCGACTACCTCGCCATCGACGAGCTCATCGGGGAGCGGGGGATCGACCTCGCGCGCCCGGTGATCCTGCACGGGTCCGGCGGCATGGCCAAGGCCATCGCGGCCGTCCTCCACGCTCGCGGGGCGACCGACGTGACCGTCCTCTCACGGAACACCGTCACCGGCGCGGCGCTCGCCGATCAGTACGGCTTCACCGCGGCATCCGAACTCCTCGCCCCGACCGGGGCGACCCTCATCAACGCCACGCCCATCGGCATGCGAGGGCCGCAGGCGAACGACCTGTCCTTCCCGCTGGAGCACATCCAGGTGGCACCGGCGGTCATGGACGTGGTCGCCTTCCCGGCGGAAACTCCGCTGCTCTCGGCAGCACGCGAAGCCGGCGCGACGGTGGTCGGAGGCGACGCCGTGATCGCCCTGCAGGCAGCCCGACAGTTCGTCGCCTACACGGGCGTCACCCCGACGTCCGATCAGATCGCGCGGGCATCGCGGTACTCACGGGAGGTGTGAGGGGGCTTCACCCTCATAGGCTCACCGCATGACCACTCTCCGCGAGGTCGCGCCCGGCGTGTTGGTCCGCACGAGTCGGGTCATGCAGACGAACACGACGGTGGTCGTGGCATCCGGGCGCGCCCTGCTCATCGACCCCGCGTGGCTGCCCGACGAGCTCGCCGCGCTCGCCGACGAATTGCGCGAGCGCGGGATCACCGTCGCCGAGGGCTTCGCGACCCACGCTCATCACGACCACGTGCTGTGGCATCCGGAGTTCGGCGACGTGCCACGCTGGGCCTCGCCCCGCACCGCCGAGCTCGCCCGCACCGAGCGCGACGACCTCGTCGCGGCTCTCGGACCCGAGTTCACGCCCGAGCTCGTCGACCTCATGGGACGGGTGGATGCCGGCACCCCGGCGTTCGACGTCGAGCTCATCGTGCACGACGGACACGCCCCGGGGCACACGGCGGTGTGGCTCCCCGAGCCGCGCGTGCTGGTCGCGGGCGACATGCTCAGCGACGTCGAGCTGCCGCTGCCCTTCTGGCCCCACGACGTCGCCGCGTACGAACGAGCGCTCGACCTGCTCGAGCCGTACGCCGACGCCGCGCGCCTCGTGATCCCGGGCCACGGGAACGTCGGCACGGACGCGCGCGCCCGGCTCGACGCCGATCGCCGCTACCTCGCCGACGTCCGCCGGACCGGTCGGTCGGACGACCCGCGGCGGGCGAACGCGGGCATGGATGCCGAGTACGAGCTGCTGCGGGAGATCCTCGCCGCAACGACTGATCTCTCCTGACCGCCCGCGCGACCGTGGCCGGTGACGAGCGGAGGGCCTGGGATGAGCGGATGATGACAGAGGGGGATTCGTCCTCCCTCCATCCGTGGTCCTCCGTTCGACACGCGGCCGACCCGACTCGTGGTGCATGTGCCGAGCGCCCGTTGTCCAGGGGCGGCTCCGCGGCCGCCACGAATGCGACACTGACGGAGCGAGGTGAAACGAGGGGGCGCGATGGCGAAGAAGGACCCGAGGAAGCCCGCGTTCGACGAGAGGGCATTCGTCGACGCGTCGTCGGAGGCGCGGTCGCGCTACGGGCGGTTCAACCTCGCGATCGTCGGCAGCTCCGGCGTGGGGAAGTCGTCGCTCGTCAACGCCGTCTTCGGGCGCGACTGGGCGAAGGTCGGGAAGGGCCTCCCGGTCACGCGGGGCGTGCAGTTCTACCACGACGAGTCCCTCGGGATCTGGGACGTCGAGGGCTTCGAGATCGGCTCACCCGTCCCGCCCGACCAGCAGCTGCGCGGTCACCTCGACGCGATCGCGGCGCACCCGGGCGACCACCAGATCTCGGTCGTCTGGTACTGCGTGAAAGCCAACGACGACCGGCTCACGCCCGCCGACATCGCGATGATCCGTGAGCTCGACGCGCGGGGGCTGCCCGTCATCCTCGTGCTCACCAAGGTCGACTGGATCAAGAACCCGATCACGGGGCAGCGCGGGATCGCGAAAGACCTCCAGGCGTTCGTCGACTGGTTGCACGAACCCGTGGATGCCACCGGCCAGCCGCTGCACGTGCCGTATCGCCGCGTGATCCTGACCTCCACCCGCGACCGGCACGGGAAGGGCAAGGGGCACGGCCTCGGTGACCTTGTCACGGAGACCCTGGCGCTCGCCCCCGAGAGCGACAAGGACGCCTTTCGCATCGCGCAGCGACTCAACCTCCCGTGGAAGCGCGAGATGGCGCGCCCCGTCATCGCCGCCGCCACCGCGGCTGCCGCGGGAGCGGCGACGGTTCCGCTTCCTGTCACGGATGCTGTCACGCTGGCGCCGATCCAGCTGACGATGATGGGGCGGATCGCGACCATCTACGACCTCGAGTTCAAGACGATGCTCTCGGCCGGTGCGCTCGCGCAGTTCGGGGTGCAGGTCGCGGGTCGCGCGCTCGCAGCGAGCTTCCTCAAGCTCATCCCCGGCGCCGGCGTCGTCGTGAACGCCGGGGTGGCAAGCGCGCTCACCGCGGCGACGGGAGAGAGCTGGATGAAGCTGTGCGAGCTCATCCACACGGGCAAGATCGACGTCGCGAAGCTCGATAAGGAGTGGGCGAAGTACGCGCCGCACTTCGCCGACGTCGTCCGCAAGCTGATCGAGCAGCGGGCGGTCCGGCGGTAGCCGCGCGCCCGATTGTGTCGCGGGCGGAGGCCGGCGGCATCCGTCCCGCCCTGGTCGGGCGTCGAATTCGCCCTCGCGGGGAGAGTCGTCACGCCGGCCCCGGTTCTTTTGCGGCGTGCCACGCTGGAAGGACCGAAGGGATCATCATGACCGAATCCGCTCCGTCCGACCGGTTGCGCGCAGCGCTCGAGCATCCGGACGCGTCCGCCCGCCTCGAAGCCGCGCTCGCCGCCGGCACACGACCCGATGACAGCTACGTCGTCGAGCTCGTGGCGCGGTGCGCGGTCGAACCCGACTTCTTCGTGCGCGACATGCTGACCTGGGCTCTGACGAGGCACGATCCTTCGCGCGCGGTCGAGGTCCTCCTGCCCGAGGTGACGTCCGAGATCCCGCAGGCGCGCAGTCAGGCGCTGCACACCCTGTCGAAGATCGGCGACCCGATCGCGTTCGCGGCCATCACACCCGCGGTGCTGCGCGACCCGCACCCCGAGGTGGCGCGAGCGGCCTGGCGGACGGCATCCGGTCTCGTTCCCGAAGGAGCGCAGGAAGACCTCGCCGATGAGCTCGCCACCCAGTTCGGGCGCGGCGATCACGAGACCCAGCGGAGCCTGAGCCGTGCGTTCGCGGCCATCGGTTTCCGCGCCGAGGGGGCGATCGAGCGGGCGACGGTGTCGCCGTACGACGTCATCAGCGCGCACGCGCGGGCCACGGCGATCGTCATGGGCGACCCCGACACCGACTTCGCCGAGGCGGCCGTCGAGGCGCGGCGCGTGGTCGCGAAGCGGGCGCTTCCGCGGGACTGAGGGTCGCGCTCGCGGGACCGCGCGCTGACGGGACGACGGGCGCAGGCAGTGTGCGGGGCGGCGCGCTTCGCGAGGGGTGGGCGGCGTCAGACCTGAGCGGGGTGCGCGGCGCGCGCGGAGCTGTGCAGGATGAACCAGGTCAGGCCGAGCATCGCGAAGATGCCCAGCAGAAGGGTTGCGGCGATCCCGAGATCGTTCGGCAGCGTCGTCACGGCGAGCACCGCCGCTGTGGCGGCACCCGCCCCGGCGACCGCGAGGCCCACCCATCGCACGACCGGCGACGCGACGAAGACGGCGACCACGAGGAGCACGCTGAGCAGGATCTCCGTGATCCCGGCGGCGAGCATCGGCGGCGACGCGAGGCCGAATCCCGTGAGAGCGACACCCACCGCCGCGAAGACCGCGGCGAAGAAGGGGGTGAGGATTCGCGTCCGGCGCGCGAGCTTCTCGGGTGGCACGGGTGCAGCGTTTCCGCTCATGGGTCGTCCTCGGGGTGAAGTTCGTCGGATGCCGAGTGGTCAGGCTATCCCGGAGCGCGGGCGCGCGTCAGACGCGCGGCACCCCCGCGGCCCCCGCGCGGAGGAGCGCGACGCCGCTCGCCGTGAGCCCCACGACCTCGGCGGTCTTGATGCCGCCGAGGCCCGTGGCATCCGGTCGTCCTTGCCTTGGGGGGAGGAGATTCGGGGAGGGGAGGGGGGATGCCGCGGCGCTCGTCCTCCCGTGCCGGTTTCTCCTCCGCTCGGCACCGCCTTCCTCCGCCCGGCGCGTGACCGGGGCAGGGCGAGGGGCGAGGGGAGGAGGGATGCGGCGGGTTCGTCCTCCGCGGGCCCCTGGTCCTCCGCTCGGCACCGCCTTCCTTCGCGGTGCGTGACCGGGGGAGGGTGAGGGGCGAGGGGAGGAGGGATGCAGCGGGAGCGCCCTCCGTCCGTCCCAGGCCCTCCGCTCGTCACGCGTCGCGGCGCGAGCCCGGGCGCCCATTTTGTTGCGATCGCCAACTTAACTCTTGCGCTCCCCGGCGACCTGATCTACGTTTGCCATCGAAGCGCTTCCGAGAAGCGCTTCGACAGCCACGAAGGAGTCGCTATGGTCAAGATCGACGAGGTCGCCCGGGCTGCGGGCGTATCGATCAGCACCGTCTCCTACGCGCTCAGCGGCAAGCGTCCGGTCTCGGCCGAGACCCGCCTCCGCATCCAAGACGCCGTGCGCGAACTCGGCTACAGCCCGAACGCGGGTGCGCGCATGCTCGCCGGCAGCCAGACGAACATCTTCGCGCTGTCGGAACCGCTGCGCGCCGACTCGCACGCCCCGAGCCACATGTCGTTCATGCACGCGATGACCGTGGCCGCGCGCCGCAAGGAGTACGACATGCTCCTGCTCACCGACGAAGACGCCTCGGCCGGCATGAAGCGGGTCGCGCAGAGCGGACTCGTGGATGCCATCCTCGTGCTCGACGTCGCCCCCGACGACGCGCGGGTCGAGATCGCCCGTGCGAGCGCGACCCCGACGATCTTCGTCGGCATTCCCAACGACCACGACGACCTCGTCTGCGTCGACCTCGACTTCGAGCGTGCGACGATCGAGGCCGTCGACCGGCTCGCCGACGCGGGACACCGCGCGATCGGCCTCATCGGCGGATCGGAGCGCGCGTACGAGAAGTCGAACTTCCCCTCTCGCGTGCGCGCCGCCCTGTCGGAGCGCGCGACCGAGCGGAGGATGAGCGCCACGTCGGTGGCATCCGGTCCCGTCGTCACCGATCGCAGCCAGGTGCGTCGCGCGGTGCGGGCGTTCGTCGAGGCGGGTATCACCGGGATCGTGCTGCACGCGCCCGAAGAGGTGCTCCAGGTCGTACTCGTCGAGCTCGCGGCCCTCGGCAAGAGCGTTCCGGGCGACGTGTCGATCGTGTCGGTCGGCAGCAGCTTCGACACCGACGCCCAGCCCACCCCGATCGACTCGATCCCGCTCGTGCCGCAGAGCTCGTGCGAACTCGCCGTCGATCTCGCCATCGAGCTGATCGCCGGTCGGCCCGTGGCATCCGGTCTCCATCTCATCGCCCCGACCTATCTCGAGCGTGGCTCCGTGGCCGCGGCTCCCTGCGCCTGACCCTCCAACTCCACATCTCGCTCTGTTCGCCCCTCATCGAAGCGCTTCGACGATTCTTCGACGCCGGGCACGCAGCGCATCCGCCCCCGCTAGCGGACCCACCTGAACCAGCGGAACACAGTGAAAGGAGTGCCAACGATGGCACGCACGAACGCACAACGACGCGCGACCCGAGCCCTCGCGGCCGTCGGCTCGATCGCCGTCGCCGCCCTCACCCTCTCGGCCTGCAGCGGGGGAGGCGGCGACGCCGGATCCACCGACGGCGCGGGCAAGACCCTCACGCTCTGGCACTACGAGGGTGCCGACAGCGCCATGGCGAAGGCCTGGAACGCGGCCATCCCGATCTTCGAGGAGAAGACGGGCGCGACGGTCAAGGTCGAGGAGAAGTCCTTCGAGCAGATCCAGAAGACCGCGAGCCAGGTGCTCGACACCGACGCGGCTCCCGACCTCATGGAGTTCAACAAGGGCAATGCCACCGCCGGCTTCCTCGCCAGCACCGGTCTGATCGCCGACATCGGCGACGCCGTCAGCGAGTACGGATGGGATGCCAAGCTCGCCCCGTCGCTGCAGACCACCGCGAAGTACTCGTCCGACGGCGTCATGGGCGGCGACACCTGGTACGGCGTGCCGAACTACGGCGAGTTCGTCGGCGTCTACTACAACCTCGACGCCTTCAAAGCCGCGGGCATTGAGGTGCCGACCACCTACGACGAGTTCGTGAAGGCCCTCGACGCGTTCGTCGCGAAGGGCATCACCCCGCTCGCCGAGGCCGGTGCCGAGTACCCCCTCGGCCAGCTCTGGTACCAGCTCGCGCTGACGAAGGCCGACCGCCCGTGGGTCGACGACTACCAGCTGTACAAGAACCCCGTCGACTGGAACGGCCCCGAGGTCGACTACGCCTCGGAGACCCTCAAGGAGTACGTCGACAAGGGCTACATCGCCAAGGACGTCTCGTCGGTCAAGGCCGAGGACGCCGGCGTCTCGTTCATCAACGGCACCTCGCCGATCTTCGTCTCGGGCTCGTGGTGGTACGGCCGCTTCACCGAGGAGGCGGGCTTCGACTGGTCGCTCGCGACCTTCCCGAGCTCGAAGCTGTCGCTCGGATCGTCGGGCAACCTCTGGGTCGTGCCGGAGCGCTCGAAGAACAAGGACCTCGCGTACCAGTTCATCGACATCACGATGAGCCCCGAGATCCAGGCGATCATCGGCAACAACGGCGGCGTTCCCGTCGCGGCCGACACCGCCGACATCACGGATGCCAAGAGCAAAGAGCTGATCGACACGTTCAACGGCATCCTGGCCGACGACGGACTGTCGTTCTACCCGGACTGGCCCGCCCCCGGCTTCTACGACGTGCTCGTCCAGGAGCTGCAGGGCCTGGTGACCGGGACGCAGGACCCGGCGACCACCAACACCAACCTCGGGAAGAAGTACGACGAGGGCACCGCGGAC
>NZ_JARHXC010000342.1:0-6535 GCF_029222405.1 Microbacterium sp. Kw_RZR3
TTTCCGCGGGGCGTCAGGCGGGCAGGGTGCTCCGGACCTCGGCGGCCTCGCCGTGGCGGCCGAGGCCCTCGAGCGCGTCCCCGAGGTCGATCGCCACCGCCTGGCGCAGCTGCTCCTCGTCGGCCGCGTGCTCGAGCGCCGAACGCAGGACCGCGACGGCTTCCTCGGTGCGCTCGGCACCGAGGAGGATACGCGCGGCGACGAACTCGGAACCGCCCGCCTGCGGGGCGCCGCCGACCGAGAGGAACCCGTCGGCCGCCTGCAGTGCGCAGGCCACCGCTTCGTCGACCCGACCCGCGTTCGCGAGGAAGCGGGCGCGCGTGTCGAGCAGATCGGCGACGAGCCACGGCGCGTCGTCCGCGCGACCGATCTCGATCGCTTCGTCGAGGGGGGTGAGAGCGTCGTCGTCGCCCCGGTACGCCTTGACCTGCGCGAGAGAGTGCAGCGCGTCCGCGAGCATCCCGCGGTTCTCGGGGTCGGTTCGCGCGACCTCGACCGCCGTGGTCAGGGTGTCGACCGACTCGTCCGTCTCGCCGAGGCGGCCGAGCAGTTGGGCCCACGCGACGAGTGCCGAGGCGCGGCGAGCGGGTTCGTCCGCTTCTTCGTGCAGGTCGGCGGTGATCTCCCACGCGCGCAGCGCGTTGCCCCACTTTTCGGCGTGCTCGAACGCGCGGGCGAGCAGACCGACCGTGATCGCGCGCGACCCGGGGGCCTCGCCGGCCGCCGTCTCGTCCTGCAGGACCTCGTCGATCACCTCGACGGCCTCGTGCGCGGCGCCCGTCGCGAGGAGTGCGCGGCCGAGTCCGTACCGCAAGGCGACCGTCGACTCGCCGGCGGCCTCGAGGCGCTGGACCGCGACGCGGTAGCTCGCGACGGCGCGCTCGTTCTGGCCGGCGCGCTCGGCGAACTGAGCCCCCAGCGAGAGCGCGGTCGCGACCACCGGCCCGTCGGCGTCCCACGTGAGGAGGAGTCGAGCTGCCTCGTCGGCGTCGTCGGCTCCGCGGGAGGGGTCCCCCAGGGACTCTCGGAGCACCGCGCGGTCGGTCAGGACGTGGACTCGCCGTCCGACCTCCAGTCGGTCATCCGCGAGGAGGTCGTCGAGCACCGCGATCGCGTCCGCGGGCGCCTGCTTCTCGCGATGGATGTCGGCTTCCGTGTGGGCGAGCGCGTGGACACGATCGATGTCGCCCACCTGTGCGTGGAGCTCGCGTGCCTCGCGGACCGTGCGGAGGGCCTCATCGAGACGGCCGGCGACCATGTGCCCGTACGTCACGATCGTCAGGAGTTGACCTCGTACCCCCGCCGGAGCATCCGGGTGCTCCGAGAGCGCGCGGGCGGCGAACACGTCGTCCTTCCCGAAGAGGGCAGGGCCGAGCTTCTCCTCGAGGTCGGCTCGCGCCTCGTCGCCGACGGCGCGCAGTGCATCCACCCGCGCGGCGAGCACCTGCGCGGCGTCGTCCACGCGTTCCTCCGCGAGCAGGCCGCGCAGCAGCTGGAAGGTCAGGGGCACACGGTCAGCAGCGTCGGCGTCGTCGAGCACGTCGGCGATCGCGTCGATCGACGAGGCGGTGCCGAGAGCTCCGAGCATTCGTGCGCGCACGCGCCGCTCCGCGGGCGTCCACTCGCGAGGCGCCGACACCGGAGCCGCGAAACCCCCGGACGACAGCGGGACGTCGTAGTGCTCGTCGGCCAGAGCGCGCGTGCGCTCGAGGCGCCGCGCGTGCGCGTCGGTCCCGTTGCGTTCGTCGAAGGCCCGCGCGATCTCCTCGGCCCGAGCCCAGCAGAGAACGGCGAGATCGGATGCCGTCAGCTCCGCGTCGCGCGAACCGAACAGCGGCGCGAGCTCCGCGGCATCCGATCCCCGCACCGGAGTGTCGCGTTGGCCCGCGCGGGTCACGGCATCCAGGGCCAGGCCGAAGGCGGCCAGGGCCTCCTGGTGGGCCTCCGCGTTGAGACCGTCGTGGGTGAGCCAGCGCAGATGCTTCTCGATCAGGCTGAGAGCGCGCGCTTCATTGCCGGTCACGGTGCAGAAGACCACGTGGTCGGCGATGATCGTGAGGTTGTCGGGGTTGTCGCGAGCGAGGCGATAACTGCGCGAATGGAAGGAACGGGCCTCGTCGAACCGTCCGGCGCGTAACAGCGGGAGCAGCACGAGAGCAAGGGCGCGCTCAGGCTCCTCGCCGCAGGTGAATCCGCCCTCCACCATCTCCTCGACGAGGCGGATCGACTCGTCCTCGCGTCCGGTCTCGGCGAAGAAGCCCGCGAACTGGCTGCGCACGCACGCGTCGCAGTGGCTGTAGTCGTCGCGCGGTGTGGCCTCGAGGCGTTCGCGCAGCGCGGCCGCCTCGTCGATGCGGCCCGCCGCCCACGCGTCTTCGAAACGAGCCATCAGCGCGCCGCTCAGGCCGACGCCTGCCCGACGGTAGTGCTGCTCCATGTCGTCGAGCACCGCTTCGATCTGCTCGCTCGCGAACTCCGGCGAACCGCGCAGCGCACCCGCCATCCACTTGTACTGCCACAGCAGGTCACCCGCGGGCTCGAGCTCCGCGGGGAACCGCTCGGGGTCGGACTCGTGCTGCGCGAGGCACCAGGCGAACGAGGTCAGCATGAGATCGGTGTCGCCGATCATGTTGGCGCTCGAGGTCTGCCGGAGGCGCGCTTCGTACTCCAGCCGGGTGTCGCCGCTCTCCTGCGCTCGCGCGACCGCCTCGGCGACGAGAGCCCTCTCCTCCGGTCCCCACGGCGTCCGGTCGATCTCGTCGAACAGGGCGCGGATGCTTTCGGCGGCGGCGGTCATGCGGATCCTTCCGGAGAGATGCGGGGTGAGACGGTCGGGCCGCCGTCGCCGGGCTGCGGCGTCGCGGCGGGCGTGAGGGCCGGCGAGGTGGCGAGGTCGACGAGGTCGGCCAGAGCCGACGACATCAACGCGCGATCCGCGGTGCCGAGGGGATGATGCCCGGCGAGCAGCGCCTGCACGTACAGCACCTGCACGCCGGCGCTGAACGCCCGGCCCTCGGGAGCGTGCGCGAGACGCTGCACGGTCGGGTTGGTCCAGTTCAGGCACAGGCGCGACGATGGGGCGGCCCGCGTCTCGTCTCGTCCGCGCGTGCTGGCGCGCTCGGCTCGATCGAGGACGCCCGCCCACAGTGCCCCGCCTGCGCTGCGGGCCCGGCCGCGATCGAGCGCGCGCAACACCTCGGGGTCGGCGACGAAGAGCGCGGCGGCTTCGGGCCGCTCGAAGGAACGCACGACGACCTCCACGGTCGCGAGCGCGTCCCGCGCGCGGCTCTCGAGCGCGACCACGGCGGCGCGCTGGTCCAGCGGCGGGGGAGCGAGCCGATCGATCTCGTCGGCCACGTCGACGGCTTCGACACGCACGTCGGGGAACACCTCGGGAAGCAGCCGGATCAACTCGTCGTCGTAGAGGTAGCCGCCGTTCACGAGCGTCGTCCCGGTGGGCGCGACGCTCACGACCTGCCGGAAGGCCTCGACCGTCTCCGCGTAGCGGACGGGGGAGGAACGCCGCACGAGGTCGTCGATGCGCAGTCGCCCGACGTTCGTCTCGACCGACAGCCACGGCACGATGAAGCGCGCCAGCTCGTCGTCGTGACGCACGAGCGATTTCAGGGCCACCTCGTGCACGCCGACGAACTGCGCCAGACGCAGGGGATCGCTCAGCGCGAGGTCGAGGATCCACCGGCGCACGGCATCCCCCAGCTCGGTCCGGGTCTGCTCGAGCGCGTCGTCGTCGACGAGCGCCTCGCGGCTCGCGGTGGGGTGAAGGCCCGCCGAATCGACGACGGCCCGCACGAAGAACGCCCAGTCCGGCAGCAGATCCTCGGCCCTCTCGGTGAGCAGCATGCGCTGGAGGTAGACGCGTGTGCTCTGGCGGGCGGTGGATGCCGGGGCGAACGGCAGCACGAACGCCAAGCCGCGCGTCTGCGTGGCGGGCACCGACAGGGGGATGACCGCGAGCGGCTCGGCGCCGAGGAGCTCTCGGCCATATGCCGCCTGTTCCTCGCGGTCGTCGCCGAGGAACGGGGGAGGCGCCGTGACGGTCGTCTCGCCGCCCGAAGGGAGGTCGACGCTCACCGTCACGGGAAGATAGCGGCCGAACGTCTCGGCGAGCTCGCCGATGGTCGCCGTGCTCAGCAGCGAGCGGCTGTCGCCGCGCGGTCGCAGGTGCACGCTCGTTCCCACGGGGATGTCATCGGCGCCGGGGCCGACCTCGAAGGTGCCGTCGGCGTGACCGACCCACTCGACCGGATCCGCGCCGTGCGCGCTGCGCGAACGGATGACGATGTCGTCGCACACCATGAAGCACGACAGCATCCCGATGCCGAACTGCCCGAGGAAGTCGGAGCGCGGCAGGTCGAACATGTCGCGCTTGGAGCTGCGGCCGACGGTCGCGAGCAGATCCGCCACGTCGTCGGGGGTCAGACCGACCCCGTCGTCGCGCAGGACGAATTCTTCGGATGCCGCGCTGACCGGCGTGATGCGGACGCGCCCGCCCGCCCCGTCGACCTCTCGGCGTGCGGCGATCGCGTCGACGGCATTCTGCAGGAGCTCTCGGAGGAACACGCGGGGACCCGAGTAGATGTGGCGGCTCAACAGGTCGATCACGCCGCGCAGATCGACCTGGAACTGCTGGGCGGGGGGTTGTGAGCTCATCCGTGGTCCTCGATCCTCACCGGTCGCCGCAGTGTCGGGGGCCAGAATGGCGACCGCCTTCCAGCCTATCCAGGAGCCCCTCCGAGCGGTGCGGCGGGGTGGGGGAGTTCGTCGGCGGTGCGCCCGATGCCGTACACTTGCAGTGCAGTCGAAATCTGCATTCTTTCGCCGTGCCTCGCGCACAGTGGCATCCCTCCCCGAGAGATCCGTGGTGAAGGCGTGCCGGGTTTCGAATCCTGGATCCATCCGGATCTTAGGGCGGTAGCTCAATTGGCAGAGCAGCGGTCTCCAAAACCGCAGGTTGCAGGTTCGATTCCTGTCCGCCCTGCGCACAGCACACGCTGGCAACGAATAGCGACCTAGGTGGTTCGATGACGCAGGACGAGGCGAAGGGCGAGGTCGTCGCTGACCGCGGCGCGCCCCGCGAGAAGAAGCTCAACTTCTTCGCGCGGATCGCTCTTTTCATCCGTCAGGTCTTCACGGAGCTGCGCAAGGTCGTCACGCCCACGCGGCAGGAGCTGATCAAGTTCACCCTCGTGGTCCTCGGGTTCGTCGTCGTGATGATGGCGCTCGTGTACGGCCTCGACCTGCTGTTCGTGTGGCTGACCAGCGCCGTCTTCGGCGTCCCGAGCACCGCCGGCGCCTGACCGGCGCTACGGCGACGAGCGGCCCCACGAGCGGTCGCACTTCAACGGAAGAGATCATCAGTGTCTGAAAGATATGTCGACGACGCCGATTGGGCGACGGCTGCCGAGCAGTCCAGCGAAGACGACGAAGCCCAGGAGGGCAACGTGCTCGCCTCGCAGGAGCACGCCTCCGACGCGGCTGAGCACACCGCCGTCCACGTCGTGGACGACGCCGACGACGCGGATGCCGACGACGACCTCGACGACATCGACATCACCGACCCGGAGGCTGACGCGATCGTGAACGACGCTCTCGAGATCGACGAGACCAGCGAGGCCGAGGCCGCCGCCGAGGTCCTGAACGACGCCCTCGCCGAGGAGCAGGCCGAAGAGGCCGCCGAAGCCGCTGACGAGGTCACCCCCTACGACGGTCCCGACATCAACGGCGAGCCCGACGCGCCGGTCCTCGACGACGAGTTCGTCGACGAGGTGCAGGCCGCCGCCGGCGTGGTCGACGAGGTCGAGGCATCCGAGTCTCCCGCCGACGCGGCGACCGACGTCGACGAGATCGACGAAGACGCCGACCCCTACGAGGCGTTCCGCGCCGAGCTGCGTTCGCTCCCCGGCAAGTGGTACGTCATCCACTCCTACGCCGGCTTCGAGCGCAAGGTGAAGGCCAACATCGAGCAGCGCAAGTCGACGCTCGAGGTCGAGGACGACATCTACCAGGTCGAGGTCCCCATGGAGGACGTCGTCGAGATCAAGAACGGCCAGCGCAAGATGGTCAACCGCGTGCGCATCCCCGGCTACGTGCTGGTGCGCATGGACCTCAACGAAGACACCTGGTCGGTCGTCCGCCACACCCCCGGTGTCACCGGCTTCGTGGGCAACGCCCACAACCCGACGCCGCTGCGTTTCGAAGAGGCCTTCAACATGCTGAAGAGCCTCGTCGAGGTCAAGGAAGCCGCTCCGGCCAAGGCGGGTGCCGCCAAGGGTGCTCCGGTCGCGACGCGCTCCATCCCGGCCGAGGTCGACTTCGAGACCGGCGAGACCATCACGATCAAGGAAGGCTCGTTCGCGGGCCTGCCCGGCACGATCAGCGAGATCAAGCCCGAGAGCGGCAAGCTCACGGTGCTCGTGTCGCTCTTCGAGCGTGAGACCCCGGTGGAGCTGTCGTTCGACCAGGTCACCAAGATGATCTGACGCCCCGCGCGTCCTCGCGAACGCCCCGTCCGGCC
>NZ_JARHXC010000034.1:0-471 GCF_029222405.1 Microbacterium sp. Kw_RZR3
AGGCGCCCCGCCATGCACCCATAAACGCAATCCGCTCACGGAAACACGTGCTCCACGCATTTCCGTGAGCAAACGGCGTTTATGCGTGAGCCGGGCCGGCCAAACCTCGACGGCTACGGGAAGACCGGCGCCGTCCCGCGACCGAGCGCGAAGATCCGCGCGACCATCTCGTCGGAGGTGGTGTTCTCTCCCGGGACGTTCGGCTTGCCGAGGCCGTGGTAGTCGCTCGAGCCGGTCACGATCAGATCGCGCTCGGCGGCGAGCTCGGCCAGCAGCGCGGTCGGCTCGGGGAGGTTCTCGCGATGGGCGAGCTCGAACCCGGCGAGTCCCGCGTCGAGCATCGCCATGGTGACGCTGTCGGGCAGCAGTGAACGACCGGCCGGGTGCGCGACGATCGGTACCCCGCCCGCGGCGACCACCAGTTCGACGGCGGTCACCGGGTCGGGTGCGTACAGAGCGACGTAGTAGTCG
>NZ_JARHXC010000035.1:0-15035 GCF_029222405.1 Microbacterium sp. Kw_RZR3
AGGGATAGCCTGGAGCGATGAGTACGGGCAGTGTTGCGCCGCGAGTCGCACCGGCCCGAGGCGCATCGATCGACGATCTTCTCGCGCAGGTCCTGGGCGGCCACCGTCCGAACGTCGACGAGACCGAACGGTTGCTGCACGCCCCTCTCGACGAACTGTTCCCCGTCGCCGGAGCACTGCGCGACGAGGGTCTGGCGCGCGCCGGGCGCCCCGGAGTCCTGACGTACTCGCGCAAGGTCTTCGTCCCGCTCACGACGCTGTGTCGCGACCGCTGCCACTACTGCGTCTTCGTCGACACCCCCGGCCAGCTGAACCTGCTGCGCAAGCCGACGTACATGAGCCCCGAGCAGGTGCTCACCGTGGTGCGACAGGGGCAGGCGCTCGGCTGCAAAGAGGCGCTGCTCACCCTCGGCGACCGCCCCGAGGAACGCTGGCCCGAAGCCCGCGCGTGGCTCGACGAGCACGGCTTCTCCTCCACGATCGACTACGTCGCGCACATCGCGCGGATCATCACCGCCGAGACGGGCATGCTCGTGCACGCCAACCCCGGCGTCATGCACCCCGACGAACTGGCGACGCTGCGCCCGGTGTCGCCGTCGATGGGCATGATGCTCGAGACCACCTCGCGCCGCCTCTACGAAGAGCCCGGGCAGGTGCACTACGGCTCGCCCGACAAAGACCCCGACCTGCGCCTGAAGGTCATCGACGACGCGGGGGCCGTCGGCATCCCGTTCACCACCGGCATCCTCGTCGGCATCGGCGAGACCGTGCGCGACCGCGCTGAGTCGCTGGTGGCGCTGCGCGAGCTCGATGACCGGCACGGCCACGTGCAAGAGGTCATCGTGCAGAACTTCCGCGCGAAGCCGCGCACCGCCATGCAGGGCGCCCCGGATGCCGACATGCACGAGTACCTCGCGACGGTCGCCGTCGCGCGACTCGTGTTCGGACCCGACATGCGCATCCAGGTACCGCCGAACCTCTCCGACCCGCGCGAGCTGGGCGCCCTGATCGCGGCGGGCATCGACGACTGGGGCGGGGTCTCGCCGCTCACGGCCGACCACGTCAACCCCGAGCGCCCCTGGCCGCAGATCGACGACCTCGCCGCCCAGACCGCCGCCCACGGCTACACGCTGCGCGAACGCCTCACCGCGCATCCCGAGTTCGTTCAGGATGCCGCGCACTGGATCGACCCGGCCCTCCACGCGCCCGTGCGGGCCCTGGCCGATGCCGAGGGGCTCGCGGCCGATGTGCTTCCGCGGGCCGTGAACGGCTCGTCCGCGGGAGGAGATCTGGCGGAGGGAGGACTTCCGGGCCGCGCGGCATCCTCCGCCGCCGGAATCCCCTCCGCTCACCACGTCGCGAGCTCCGACCCCGGCGTGAAGCGCGTCGCCGAGCGGGCGGCATCCGATCCCCTCGGGCTCGACGACGCGGACTGGACCCGCCTGCTGCGCGCCACCGGCGCCGAGCTCGATGCCCTCGCCGCCGTCGCCGACGACGCACGCCGCTACACCGTGGGCGAGCCGATCACTCTCGTGCAGAACCGCAATCTGACCTCGACGGGGTTCCGGCGCGCCGGCCGTACGGGGGCGGGCGAGTTCGACCTCGATGACGCCACGGCCATCGCCGCCGACGCCGCCGACCTCGGTGCCACCGAGATCTGCATTCAGGGCTCGCTGCGCCCCGACGAAGACCCCTCGGGCTATCTCGACGTGGTGCGGGCGGTGAAGCGCGGGGCTCCCGGCATCCATGTGCACGCCTATCGTCCGGCCGACGTGCGCGACCTCGCCGACCGCGGCGGACTCGGGCTCGACGGTGCCCTCGCCGCGATGCGCGACGCGGGCGTCGACACCGTGCCGGGCACGGGCGTGAAGATCCTCAGCGAGCGGGTGCGCGCGCTCGTCGCGCCCGGCGACCTCGAGATCGACCGCTGGGTCGAGGGGATCACCGCCGCGCACCGCGCGGGGTTCCGCTCGACGTCGGTGCTGTTCTACGGCCACGTCGAGACGGGCGAAGAGCGGATCGCGCACCTGCGGCGGCTGCGCGAGATCCAGGACGAGACCCGCGGCTTCGCCGAGTTCGTGCCCATCCCGCTGCCCGGGGGCGACGTTCCGCTCGTGACCGGGCGCGCCCCGCTCGACGAGCACCGCGCGATGGTCGCCGTGTCGCGGCTGTTCCTCTCGGGCAGCATCCCGCACGTGCAGATTCCCTGGACGCGCGTCGGCCGCGACACCGCCGCGGTGCTGCTGCGCTCCGGCGGCGACGACCTGGGCGGAACGCTCTACGACGGCCGCGTGCTGCCCGACACCGGCATCGAGCAGGGGCTCGAGCTGCCGGTCGCCGCGGCCGAACGCCTCGCCCGCAGCCTCATGCGCCCCTTCCGGCAGCGGACGACCGACTACCGGGTGGCCCCCGCGTGACCTCCGTCGAGCGCATCGTCGACGTCGCGATCGTCGGCGCGGGATTCGCCGGCCTCGCCATGGCGGGGGCACTGCGTCGAGCCGGCCGCGACGACTTCGTCGTGCTCGAGCGCGCCGCCGATGTCGGCGGCACCTGGCGCGACAACACCTACCCCGGCGTCGCATGCGACGTGCCCGCGCACCTCTACAGCCTCGCCGCGCACCCGAACCCGCACTGGTCGCGGACGTTCGCCCCGGGCGGCGAGATCCAGACGTACCTGCGCGACGTCGCGGCGCGCGAGCGACTCGGCGACCGTCTGCGCCTGCGCACGCCGATGCTCGGAGCCGAGTGGGATGCCGCGGACGCGGTGTGGCGCATCGACACCGGCATCGACGCTGAGCCGCTCATCGCCCGCTCGCTCGTCCTCGCGTGCGGCCGCCTGACCGAGCCGCACGTCCCCCCGATCGACGGGCTCGAGTCGTTCGACGGTCCCCTGTTCCACTCCGCCCGGTGGGACCACGACGTCGACCTCACCGGCAAGCGGGTCGCCGTCGTCGGCACCGGCGCCAGCGCGGTGCAGCTCGTCCCCGAACTCGCCCGCCGCGCCGCACACGTGACGCTGTTCCAGCGCACCCCCGCGTGGATCGTCCCGCGCGGCGGCGGCGAGATCCCCCGCAGCGACCGCGAGCGTCTCGCCGAGAACCCCGGCGACCTCGCCCGCCTGCGCGCCGAGCTCTACGCCGAGGGAGAAGAACGCTTCGCCTCGCGCTCGGGTGACGCCGCGGCATCCGCCGCCGCTCGCGCGATGGCGCTCTCCCACCTGCACGCCCAGGTGTCCGACCCCGCCCTGCGCGAGGCCCTGACACCGGACTACGCCTTCGGGTGCAAGCGCGTGCTCCTGTCCGACGCGTTCTACCCCGCGGTGGCGTCGGATGCCGTCACCCTCGAGCCCACAGCGCTCCTGGCGGTCGACGGTTCCTCTCTCACCGCCGCGAGCGGCGAGCGGTACGAGGCCGACATCCTCGTCCTCGCGACGGGCTTCGCCTCGACCCGGCAGCCCTACGCCGACCTCGTGCGCGCGGGGGACACCACCCTCGCCGACCACTGGTCGGAGGGCATGACCTCGTTCGGGTCGACGGTCGTCGCGGGCTTCCCGAACCTCTTCGTGCTGAACGGCCCCAACGCGAGCCTCGGTCACAACTCCGCCGTCCTCATGGCCGAGGAGCAGGCCGCGTACGTGGTCCGCTCCCTCACGGAACGCGATCGCCGCCCCGACCGGACGCTCCACGTCCGCCCCGAAGCCGAAGCGGCGTACACCGACGAGATCGCCGCGGCCGCGGCATCCACCCCCTGGCTGACCGGCGGATGCCGCAACTGGTACGTCGACGAGCGATCCGGGCGGTTGACCCTGCTGTGGCCGGGCACGGTGCAGGCTTTCCACGAACGCCTCGTCGGCACCGACGGGTCGGAGTTCCTCCCGTCCGTCCACGCCCCGGCCGCCGAGCCCGCCGAAGCGACCCCCACCCATCCCCGCCCCTAGGAGAGTTCATGAGCGTTCCCCTGCGATTCGGATACAAGGCCTCGAGCGAACAGTTCGGGCCCAACGAGCTCCTCGACTTCGGTGTCCTGGCCGAAGAGGTGGGTTTCGACTCCGTCTTCCTCTCCGATCACCTGCAGCCGTGGATGCACGACGGCGGCCACGCGCCGAACGCCCTCCCGTGGCTGGGCGCACTCGGAGCGCGCACCGAGCGCGTGATCATCGGCACGAGCGTGCTCACGCCCACGTTCCGCTACCACCCGGGCGTCATCGCCCAGGTCTTCGCGACCCTGGGCGTGATGTACCCCGGCCGTGTCGTGCTCGGCGTGGGCACGGGCGAGGCGCTCAACGAGGTGACGCTCGGCCTCGAGTGGCCCGAGGCACCCGAGCGCTTCCAGCGCCTGAAAGAAGCCATCACCATCATCAACGAGCTGTGGGCCGGCGAGCGGGTCACCTACGAGGGCACCTACTACTCGGTGAAGGATGCCACGATCTACGACCGCCCCGAGCAGAAGGTGCCGATCTACATCGGTGCCTCGGGCCCCGCGGCGACGCGACTGGCCGGACGCATCGCCGAGGGCTACATCACCACGAGCGGCAAAGACCCGGAGCTTTACACCGAGAAGCTGCTGCCCGCGCTCGACGACGGTCTCGCCAAGGCCGGCCGTACCCGCGACGACGTCGACACCCTCATGGAGGTGAAGGTGTCGTACCACCCCGACCACGACACCGCTCTCGAGAAGACGCGCTTCTGGGCTCCCCTGGCCCTCACGGCCGAAGAGAAGATGAGCGTCCACGACCCCATCGAGATGCAGCGCCTCGCGAACGAGCTGCCGATCGAGCGGGCGGCATCCCGATTCATCGTCTCGACCGACCCCGACGAGCACGTCGAGCGCATCGCGCGGTACGTCGACCTCGGGTTCCGGCACCTCGTGTTCCACGACCCGGGCCACGACCAGGAGGAGTTCCTGCGCATGTACGGCGAGGAGATCCTGCCGCGCCTCCGCAAGCGCTTCGCCTGAGCGGCTCGGGTGCCGGGGCCGAGCCGAAGCGGTCAGAACTCCTGAGGAATCGACGGCGAGTGCCCCATTTCCGCCGAAACCGCTACCCCTGACCGGATACCTCAGGAGTTCTGCACACAATGGACGCGATGAGCACTCCCGAGATCCGCGACGGCTGGACCGTCGTCGTGCCGGTCAAGCCCGCCGCCCTGGGCAAGACGCGGCTGACCGCCGTCACGGCCGACCGCGAGGCGCTGGCCCGCGCGATCGCGCTCGACACGATCGCCGCGGTCGCGGCCACGGCCCGCGTCCGGCGCGTGCTCGTGGTGACCGACGACGCCGAGGTGCGTACGCAGGTCGCGCAGTGGCCCGCGGTCGACGTCCTGGCCGAGGGCGAGGTCCGCGGACTCGACGTGGCGATCGCCACCGGCGCCGACGCCGCGGGGGTGAGCGCTCCGCGCGCGGCGCTCCTGGGCGACCTGCCGGCGCTCACGTCGCGCGATCTCGATGCCGCGCTGGCACTCGCCGGCGAGGTCGAGCGGGGTCTGGTCCCGGATGCCGAGGGCACCGGCTCCACCCTCGTCACCGCGCGACCCGGCGCGGTGTGGGTCTCCGCCTTCGGCGCCGATTCCGCGGCACGCCACCGGCTGCTGGGCTGCACCGACCTCACGGTCCCGCGGGAGTCGACCCTCCGCCGCGACGTCGACACCGCGGCGCAGCTCGCGCAGGCGGTCGCCCTCGGCGTCGGCCCGCGCACCGCGGCCGTGCTGGCTGCGGCAGCGGCCTGAGGCGGGCACGGCCCGCCCCGGCGGCCGCCTGAACCGGCAACAGAATCGGACGCGTTCGCCGGAATCGGCCTCGAGGCGCGGAAGCGTCCGATTCCGTGGTGTTCATCCGATTCCGGTGTTCCACAACCCGGGTCACGAGGTTCGGATCTCGGCGAACCGAGAACCAATTCCGCGAATCGGACAATACCCAGTGTGAGCACGCATGACGGCGACATCATCGTTCGATCCCTGACACACGGGGCCGCCTTCGCCGACCTCTACGACCGGCACGAGCGCGTCGTGCACCGCTACGTCGGACGACGCCTCGGCACCGCGTTCGCCGAGGACATCACCTCCGAGACCTTCCTCGTCGCCTTCGCGCGCCGCGCCTCTTTCACCGGCGGCCTCGACGCGCGTCCCTGGCTGCTCGGCATCGCGACCGTCCTCATGCAGAAGCACGCCCGGCTCGAGGCCCGCGCGTGGCGCGGCATGCTCGCCGCTGACATCGCCCGCGTCCACGTCGACGACATCGAGACCGCCGACGAGCGGATGGATGCCGACGGCCTCGCACCGCACCTCGGCACCGCGCTCGCGGACCTCTCGCGCGGCGACCGCGACGTGCTGCTCCTGCACACCTTCGGCGAGCTCGACTACGCCGGGATCGCCGAGGCCCTCGGCATCCCTCTCGGAACCGTCCGCTCGCGCCTCAGCCGCGCGCGGCGGAAGGTCCGCGCCGCCATCGCCCCTCACGTCAGTCCGGTCCCCGGCCGAGAAAGAGAGCACCACCGTGGATGAGATCTCGCTGTTGAACCGCGTCCGGGCCGACGTGCCCGAACGCACCCCGGACGACGTGATCCGCGGCCGCGCGGCGCTGCTGCGCGCGATCGAGGCACCCGCCACGGCGCCGGCCCGACGCCCGCGCCGCCCGTGGATCTGGGTCGGCTCCGCGGTCGCTGCGACCTGTGCCCTCACCGGGGTGTTCGTCTTCGGCGGAGCCCTGGGCGCTCCGGGCGGCGCCGATCCGGCCGCCGCCGCCGTCCTCGGCGCGGCCGCTACGGCCGCGCGCGACGTCGTCGACCCGGCCGTCGGACCGGGGCAGTACCTCGAGGTGCGGACGGATGCCGTCTACGCGGCGACGGGAACGACCGAGGCGGATGCCGAAGTGGCCCGACGGGAGCGCGACGGCAACCTCGAGGACGGCGACTTCACGTCGTTCCTCGAGAGCGACGTACAGGCACTCTGGGTACCCGCCGACCGATCCGGCGACTGGGTGGAGGTCCGGTGTGCGCGCACCCCGGTCCAGACCTTCGGCCCCCGCTCCGAGACGTTGGCCTCCGAATGGGAAGGTGCCGGGGCCGACGGACGCTACGTGCTCCCCGCCGGAAAGACCGAGGACGGCGCCCCCATCACGATGCTCGATGCCGACTCGGCCGCCGACCTCCCGCGCGATCCTCACCAGTTGCTGGAGAGGATCTACCAGGAGAACGGCAATGCGGGTCCCTCGCGCGACGGCGAGGCACTCGTGTGGCTCGCCGACCGGCTGCGTTCGGGCACCGTGCCGGCGGAGCTGCGCTCGGTCTTCTACGAGACGGCCGCGCTCATCCCCGGGGTCACGATCACCGAGGAGCAGGCGACCCTGAACGGTCGGACCGGCACGGCCATCGGCCGCGACGAGGGCGAGAACGGCTTCCGTCAGGACATCATCATCGACCCCGAGACCGGAGCGTTCATCGGGGAGCGGCAGGTGCTCCTGCAGCCCGTGGCCGACATGCCCGCGGGCACGGCCACCGGCTCCACGTCGGTGACCACGACGGTGGTCGACGCGGCGCCCGAGGGGACGAGCCTGTGCGAGGGATGACCGGCACCGGCCCCGCCGACCTCCTGCTGCCGCCGACGCACGTGGTGATCCTGACGGGGGAACCGGATGCCGTCGCCCTCGCGTTCCCGGAACGCCGGTCCCGCTAGCCCTGCACGCAGATTCGGAGATGCGCTACAGATTCGGATGAGATCGCTCTTGGCATCCGGATCCGGTGCGCATCTCCGATTCTGCGCGCGCGACCGAGGCCGGAAGCGCGCCCCGGACTCAGGCCCGGAGCGCCGCCTCCGCGATCGCCGCGGACGTTTCCTCGTCGCGCATCCACAGGGGTGCCACGACCGCGCGGATCCCGGCGGCCTCGACCTCGGGCGCCGCGGCGGCGTCTTCCTCGGCCAGCAGCCACGCGTCCAATACTCCGCCCGCCGACCGGGCGCCGTAGTGCCGAGCGACCGCGGCGGCAGACGTCTCGACGCCGATCGCCGTGAGGCACACGTCGGCCATCCCGCGCACCACCCGCCCGCTGATGATCGGAGAGACCCCGACAACGCGCGCCGACGTCGCGCGAAGAGCGTCCCGGATGCCGGGAACGGCGAGGATCGGCCCGATCGACACGACGGGGTTCGACGGCGCAAGGAGCACCGCATCGGCCCGCGCGATCGCCTCCGCGACGCCCGGGGCGGGCGTGGCATCCGTGATCCCGGGGTTCTCGAACGCGCGCGGAGGCAGTTGCGCGCGGTGCCGCGTCCACCACTCTTGGAAGTGCAGACGGCGTCCGTCCTCGAGCAGAACGTGCGTGTCGACCTCGCTGTCGGTCATGGGCAGGAGCCGGATGCCGAGCGGCCAGCGCTCCGCCATCCGCCCCAGCACCTGGGTCGGGGTGAGCCCCTCGCGCAGCCACCCGGTGCGCGCGAGGTGGGTACCGAGATCGAGGTCGCCGAGCGTGAACCACGGCCAACCGGCACCCCACGCCTGCAGTTCTTCGTTGACCCTCTCGGTATCGCCCGCGCGTCCCCAGCCGCGCTCGGTGTCGTTGACGCCGGCGAGCGCGTAGGTGATCGAGTCGACATCGGGCTGCAGGCGGACGCCCGAGAGCCACAGGTCGTCACCGGTGTTGACGACGACCGTGGCTTCGGGCGCTCCGAGCCGACGAAGGGCCGCGCGGACGCCGAGGGTGAACTTCGACCCTCCGACGCCACCGGCGAGGACGACGACGCGAGGCGCGGAAGACTCCATCAGGACAGTCTTCCACTGCTGCGGCGGGCGCGACGGTCAGGACGACGCGGCCGCGACCGGCCGCCACGTCGCGCGCCGACGACGCGGCCGTCGAGCGTCGGCCGGGTGCGGAACAACGATCGCCGGGCGGCGCCACAGCACGAGGGCGGCCACGACCACAACCGCGAGCGCGAGCGACAGGACGACGAGGGCGGCGGCGAGAAGCATGCGTCCAGCCTCTCGGGATCGCGGCCCCGGCACATCGGCACAAAGGACGACGTTCCTCCCCCGCGGGGATGAGATCGCCGCTACTGCGCGAGCAGCGTCGGGTCCAGCGCCTCGGCCGCGGCCTTAGCGGCCGCCGGCAGCGCGTCGAGCACCTGCCCGAGGGCGGCCTCGTCGTGCGCGGCCGTGAGGAACCACGCCTCGAACACGCTCGGGGGCAGCGAGATGCCGGCATCCAGCATCGCGTGGAAGAACGGCGCGTACCGGTACGACTGCTGCGTGAGCGCCGTGGCGTAGTCGCGCGGCACCTCGGGAAGGAACGCGACCCCGAACAGAGAACCTGCGCGCGGCACGGAGTGCACGACGCCCTCGGCCGTCAACACGGCGTCCAGGGCATCGGCGATGCGGGATGCCGAGGCGTCGACCGCCGCGTACACCTCGGGCGTCGCGAGCCGCAGCGTCGCCAGGCCGGCGGCCACCGACAGCGGGTTCCCCGACAGCGTTCCGGCCTGGTACACCGGGCCGAGCGGCGCGAGGTGGTCCATGACCTCGGCGCGACCGCCCAGGGCGGCCAGCGGCATCCCTCCCCCGACGACCTTGCCGAACGTGAGGATGTCGGGCAGGTAGGTCTCTCCCTGCGACGCCTGGAGTCCCCAGAACCCGGCGGGGTGCACGCGGAAGCCGGTGAGCACCTCGTCCATGATCAACAGCGCGCCGTGGCTGTGCGCGATGTCGGCGATCGCGGCGTTGAAGCCCGGGAGCGGCGGGACGACACCCATGTTCGCGGATGCCGCCTCGACGATGATCGCGGCGATGTTCTCACCGTGCACCGCGAACGCCTCGCGCACCGCGTCGAGGTCGTTGTAGGGCAGCACGAGCGTCTGCGCCGCGATCGGCGCGGGAACACCGGCCGAGCCGGGCAGCGCGAGCGTGGCGACACCGGAACCGGCGGCGGCCAGGAGCCCGTCGGAGTGCCCGTGGTAGTGGCCGGCGAACTTGATCAGCAGGTCGCGACCGGTCACGCCGCGCGCGAGACGGATCGCCGTCATCGTCGCCTCGGTACCCGTCGAGACCAGACGCACCTTCTCGACCGGCTTCAGGTCGCCGACCTGCACGCGGTTCGCGATGAGATCGGCGAGCTCGACCTCGGCTCCGGTCGGAGCGCCGAAGGACAGGCCTCGGGATGCCGCCTCCCGCACCGCGTCGACGACCTCGGGGCGCGCGTGACCCAACAGCGCCGGGCCCCACGAGGCGACGAGGTCGACGTACTCGCGACCCGCGGCATCCGTGATCCGAGGGCCCGAGGCCGACTGCACGAAGCGCGGCGTCCCGCCCACGGAGCCGTACGCGCGAACGGGCGAGTTCACGCCGCCCGGGATGACGTCCTTGGCACGGGCGAACCACTGGTCGTTGAGGTCAGTCATGGCATCCATTCTTCCGGGCGGGCGCGCGAGAAGGCCGAACCCCGACGCTTGTCGGGGCCGGCCGGGGGCTCAGAGCTCAACGCGGAGCCAGCGGGCGGCCTCGAGCGCCCAGTACGTCAGGATCGCGTCGGCGCCGGCACGACGGATGCCGAGGAGGCTCTCCATGATCGCGCCGCGGCGGTCGATCCAGCCGTGAGCCGCGGCGGCCTCGACCATCGCGTACTCGCCCGACACCTGGTACGCCCACACCGGAACGTCGACCGAGGCCTTCACGTCGGCGAGCACGTCGAGGTAGGGCAGCGCCGGCTTGACCATGACGATGTCGGCGCCCTCCTCGACGTCCAGCAGCGCTTCGCGCACGCCCTCGCGCCCGTTGCCGGGATCGAGCTGGTACGAGCGGCGGTCGCCCTTCAGCTGCGAGTCGACCGCCTCGCGGAACGGACCGTAGAAGGCCCCCGCGTACTTGGCCGAGTAGGCGAGGATCAGCGTGTCGGTGAAGCCCTCGGCATCCAGCGCCTCGCGCACCGCGCCGACCTGGCCGTCCATCATTCCGGACAGCCCGAGCATCGCCGATCCCGCGCGCGCCTGCGCCAGGCCCATCGCGGTGTAGCGCTCGAGGGTGGCGTCGTTGTCGACAGCGCCGTCGGCCTGCAGGACGCCGCAGTGCCCGTGGTCGGTGAACTCGTCGAGGCACAGGTCGGTCTGCACGACGAGCGCGTCGCCCACCTCGGCCACCACGGCTTCGGTCGCGAGGTTCAGGATGCCGTTCGGGTCGTCGGCCCCGGAACCCACCGCGTCGCGCGTCTCGGGAACGCCGAACAGCATCACGCCGCCGATGCGCTCTTCCGCGGCCTCGGCGACGGCACGGCGCAGCGAGTCGAGCGAGTGCTGCACGATCCCCGGCATCGAGCCGATCGGGCTCGGCTCGGTGATGCCCTCTCGCACGAACATCGGCAGCACGAGCTGAGAGGGGACGAGGTGCGTCTCGCGGGCGAGACGACGGACGGCGGGGGTGCGACGCAGGCGACGCGGGCGGTGCTCGGGAAAACTCATGAGGTCGATTCGTCGGGGGCCAGGGGGAAGCGGGCCACGGCCTCGATGAGCGACTCGACGGTCTGCTTCTCCGCGACCACGTCGACGCTCAGCCCGGCGCGCTTGGCATCCTTGGCCGTGCGCGGGCCGATCGCCGCGATGACGGTGGATGCCGGGATCTCGGGGAACTGCGCGACCACCTGTTCGGCGACCGAGCCGCTGGTCACGAGGATCGCGTTGATACGCCCCGAGTGGACGTCACCGGCGATCTTCTCGGTCACCGGCACGCCGACCGTGCGGTACGCCACGACGCTGCGGACATCGTGGCCCGCCTCGATCAGCAGGCGCGTGAGCACCGGCTTCGCGATCTCGCTGCGCAGGGTCAGCACCTTGCGCGGCTCGGACTCGAGGTCGATCATCTGCTCGGCCATGCCCTGGGCGGAGTTGTCACGCTCGGGGACGAGGTCGACGCGATAGCCGACGGCCTGCATCGCCGCGGCGGTGGTCTCGCCGACGACGGCGACCTTCGTCTCAGCGGGGATGACGGCCCGATAGGCGTAGAGCACGTCGACGGTGGTCGCGCTCGTCAGCGTCAGCCAGTCGAACGCACCCGCGGCCAGGTCGGCGAGCGCCTGCTCGAGGGTCGCCTGGTCGTTCGTCGGCGCGAAGTTGATGAGCGGCGCGATGACCGGAACCGCCCCGCGCTGGCGAAGGCTCGCCGCGACACCGTCTCCCCACGGCCCCCCGCGCGGCACGAGCACGCGGCGGCCGGCGAGCGGTTTGGGCACGCTGCCTGTCGAGGTGGTCGGCGTGTGCCGATGGCCTTCATTCATGTGGTCGACTCTCGTGGTACCAGGTCGGCCGCCCCACGTTCGAGCAACCGACGCGCGGCTTCTCGGCCTATCCGCGCTGCCCGCGCGATGAGACCCCCGTCGTCGGCAGCATCCGCTCCATTGCCACTGCCCGTTTCCCGAGCATACCCCTGCTCGACGCGCCCCGGACCGTCGTGTACGGGCTCGGACTCCCCGCGAAGGGGCTCGACGCGCACGGTCCGGTCGATGCCGATGCGATGCGCCCCGTCCAGCGCGTACACGACGGCTCGCAGGCGCAGATCGCCGTCCGCGATCGACGCGTGCGTTCCGACGGGCGCGTGGCATCCGGCATCCAGAACCGACAGCACCGTCCGCTCCGCGGTGATCGCGGCGCGCGTGTCCTCGTCGTCGAGCGCAGCCAGCGCGGCGAGGGTGTCGGCGCCGATGTCGGCGCGCGTCTCGACGGCGAGCGAGCCCTGCCCCGGGGCCGTCGGCCACTCCGCGAGGCCGAGCGCCTCGGCGCGCAGCCCACCCAGCTCGCCGCCCAGGCGCGAGATCCCCGCGGCGGCGAGGATGACGGCATCCAACTCTCCGTCGCGCACGCGCGCGAGACGCGAGTCGACGTTGCCGCGGATGTCGTGGATGTCGAGGCGCGGGTTGTGACGGAGCGCCTGCGCGATGCGGCGCGGCGAACCGGTGCCCACGCGCGCGCCCGCCTCGAGGGCGTGCAAGGGGGTGCCGTCGCGAGTGACCACGACGTCGCGGGCATCCTCGCGCGGCGGTGTCGCGGCGATGACGAGGCCCTCGGGCTGCGCGGTGGGCAGGTCTTTGAGCGAGTGCACGAGGAAGTCGCAGCGACCGGCGGCGAGCGCCTCGCGCAGACCGTTCGCGAACACGCCGCGACCGCCGAGCTGCGAGAGCGACGCGCGATTGACGTCGCCCTCCGAGACGATCGGCACGAGCTCGACCTCGCGGCCCGACGCCGCAGCGACGGCGTCGGCCACCATCTGCGACTGCGCCAGGGCCAGCGCGCTGCGCCGGGTGCCGAGACGCAGGGGGGCGGTCACTGGAGGATCTCGGGGATCTCGTCGAGCGTGACCAGGCGACCGGTGTAGAACGGCACCTCCTCGCGGACGTGGCGGCGAGCCTCGGTGTAGCGGAGATCGCGCATCATGTCGACGAGGTCGGTGAGCACGTCGGCCTCCATCGGCAGGAGCCACTCGTAGTCGCCGAGAGCGAAGGACGCCACGGTGTTGGCGATGACACCCTTGTAGGCGGAGCCCTTCTTGCCGTGTTCGATGAGCATCTCGCGACGCTCGGCCTCGGGCAGGAGGTACCACTCGTAGCTGCGCACGAACGGGTAGAGGCACAGCCACTGCTGCGCCGGGATGCCGCGGAGGAAGCCGGGCACGTGCGAGCGGTTGAACTCCGCGTCGCGGTGGACGCCCATCGCGTTCCAGGTCGGAAGGAGGTTCTTCAGCAGCTCGGTGCGGCGCAGCCGCCGCAGGTCGCGCTGGAGGGCCTGCGGGTCCGGGCCGTGGAGCCAGACCATGAGGTCGGCGTCGGCGCGGAGCCCGCTGACGTCGTAGAAGCCGCGGACGGTGACACCGTCGGCCTCGATGAGGGCGGTGAGATCCGCGAGCTCGGTGGCATCCGCAGCGGTCACCGGGTTCTCGGGGTCGCGGCGGAGGATGGCCCAGAGGGTGTAGATGGAGGAGCTGTCGTCGGACATGCTCTCAGTCTCGTCCGGTGCGCGCGGACGATCAAACCGATTGGCTCACTCCCGAGCCTTTTCGCGCATCGAGATGCGCGGGCGGGCCAGCGATTGGTACTGTGCCCCGACGGCGTCGGGGGACGCCCGCCGAAAGGGTGCCCCATGTGGCTCTATGACTTCCCCATGGCCGTGGGGCTGCCGCTGTTCATCATCTTCGTCGTCGGCATCTCGTGCGGCATCCTGCTGGTCCTGCGAAGGTGGGTCTTCCGGGTCGCGCCGCAGGGTGAGGAGTGGGACCGCGTCCTCAGCTACGCGGTCGGCGCCTACGGCGTGTTCTACGGAGTCACGCTCGCGCTCATCGCCGCGGCGGCCTACGGAAACTTCACCGAGGTCGACGGGATCGTGCTCGAGGAGTCGTCGTCGCTCGCGTCGCTCTATCGCACGGCGACCCTGCTCCCCGAGCCGCAGCAGGACGAACTGCAGGACCAGATCGTGCAGTACACGCGCGCCGTGATCGACGAAGACTGGCCCGAACAGCGGCGCCTCCAGTTGCCGTCGGAGTCGGATGCCAACATCACCGGCATGCAGAAGGCCATCGACGCCGTGCAGCCGACGTCGGCGGTCGAGGTCGTGTACGTGCAGGAGGCGCTCGAGCAGTTCCGGCAGCTCGTGCACGACCGCCGCGACCGCATCGCGCTGACGCACCTCGCCCTCCCCGGCGTGCTGTGGATCGTGCTGGCGGTCGGCGCGCTGCTGAACGCGGTGCTGCTCGGACTCATCGAGGTGCGGAACCTGCGGATCCACCTCCTGATGTCGGGGATGCTGGCGCTGTTCGTCGCGCTCCTGCTCTACGCGATAGCCGGGTTCGACCACGCCTACGCCGGCCCGATTGCGGTGACGCCGGAGTACTTCCAAGACCTGCTCGACGGGTTGTTCGTCAACGAACCGTAGGCGGATCAGCCGGCGGGCGGTGCCGCGAACCGTCAGGCGGAGTTCGTGGCCGACGCGCCGACACCCTCGGGCCGCAAGCGGCATGTCGCCGCCGGACTCCGCACGACGGCACGCGCCCGGCATCCGGAACCGTCGACGCCCCGGGCC
>NZ_JARHXC010000036.1:0-7129 GCF_029222405.1 Microbacterium sp. Kw_RZR3
AGGGGAGACCGTACGAACGACGGCGCCGCACCCCCGAGGGAGTGCGGCGCCGTGCGGACGAAGGGCTGGTCAGCTGATGAGCAGCAGCTGGTGACCCGCCGACACCGTCGTGCCGGGGCTCGCGTCGATGCCGGCGATCGTGCCGTCCTTGTGCGCCTGGATGGGCTGCTCCATCTTCATCGCCTCGAGCACGACGACGAGGTCGCCCTTGACGACCTGCTGGCCCTCCTCGACGGCGACCTTGACGACCGTGGCCTGCATCGGCGACTTCACCGCATCGCCGGTGGCGCCGGCGGTGGGGGAGGCTGCGTGCGAGCGCCGCGACGGCGGGGCGGCGGCCGGACGCCCGGGCTTGGCTGCGGGAGCCGCGATGCGGTCGGGGAGACTGACCTCGAGGCGCTTGCCGCCGACTTCGACGACGACGGTGTGCCGACCCTGCTCCTCGGCGGGGGCCTCGAGCTCGCCGTCCCACGCGGGGATGTCGTTCACGAACTCCGTCTCGATCCAGCGCGTGTACACGCCGAACTCGCCGTTCTCGGCGGTGAATGCGGGGTCGCGCACGACCTTGCGGTGGAAGGGCAGCACGGTCGGCATGCCGGCGACCTCGAACTCGTCGAGGGCGCGGCGCGAGCGCTCGAGCGCCTCGGCGCGGTCGCGGCCGGTCACGATGATCTTCGCGAGCAGCGAGTCGAAGGCTCCCGAGACGCTGTCGCCCGCGGTCACCCCGGAGTCGAGACGGATGCCGGGGCCGCCGAACGTCTTGAAGACGTGGATCGGGCCGGGCTGCGGAAGGAAGCCCCGGCCCGGGTCTTCGCCGTTGATGCGGAACTCGATCGAGTGGCCCGTGGGTGCGGGGTCGTCGTACCCGAGCTCCTCGCCCTCGGCGAGGCGGAACTGCTCGCGCACCAGGTCGATGCCCGTGACCTCTTCAGAGACGGGGTGCTCGACCTGGAGGCGCGTGTTCACCTCGAGGAACGAGATCGTGCCGTCGGCGCCGATGAGGAACTCGCAGGTCCCGGCGCCGACATAGCCGACCTCCTTGAGGATGGCCTTCGACGCCGAGTAGAGGATGGCGTTCTGCTCGTCGGTCAGGAACGGCGCGGGCGCCTCCTCGACGAGCTTCTGGTGGCGGCGCTGCAGCGAGCAGTCGCGCGTGGAGACGACCACGACGTTGCCGGCGGCATCCGCGAGGCACTGCGTCTCGACGTGGCGCGGCTTGTCGAGGTACTTCTCGACGAAGCACTCGCCGCGGCCGAACGCCGCGACGGCCTCTCGCGTGGCCGACTCGAACATCTCGGCGACCTCGTCGAGCTCGCGGGCGACCTTGAGACCGCGTCCGCCTCCGCCGTAGGCGGCCTTGATGGCGATGGGGAGGCCGACCTGCTCGGCGAACGCGATCACCTCGTCGGCACCCGAGACGGGGCCGGGGGTGCCGGGGGCGAGCGGGGCGCCGACCTTCTCGGCGACGTGACGCGCGGTCACCTTGTCGCCGAGCGCTTCGATCGCGTCGGGCGAGGGGCCGATCCAGACCAGACCCGCGGCGATGACGGCGCGAGCGAAGTCGGCGTTCTCGGCGAGGAAGCCGTAGCCGGGGTGCACGGCGTCGGCACCGGAACGACGGGCGACCGAGAGGATCTTCTCGATCGACAGGTAGGTGTCGGCGCTCGTGGAGCCGTCGAGGGCGTACGCCTCGTCAGCCAGGCGGGTGTGCAGGGCGTCGCGGTCCTGATCGGCGTAGACGGCGACGGAGGCCTTGCCCGAATCTCGGGCGGCGCGGATGACTCGGACGGCGATCTCGCCGCGGTTGGCGACAAGGACCTTGGCGATCTTCGGCATCCTCCCAGCCTATCGAGGGGGTACCCCGGTCTTTTGACCCTCCTCGACAAGAAACGCCGAAAAACGTGTGCGGGACCCTACGAACGATTCCAGAGGTCCGTCCACGAGACCCCGAGCTCGCGGACGAGTCGGCGCACCGTCGACAGCGACATTCCGACGACGGTCGACGGATCGCCCTCGACTCGCTCGATGAAAGCGCCGCCGAGACTGTCCACGGTGAACGCCCCGGCGACCAGCAGCGGCTCGCCGCTGGCGACATAGGCGGCGATCTCGTCGTCGTCGACGTCGGCCGCGAAGGTCACGCTCGCCTCGGCGACCGCGTGCGCCTCGGTCGGCGCAGCGCCGGGGGTGACGCGGAACACGCTGTGTCCGGAATGCAGCACGCCCGTCCGCCCCCTCATTCCGCGCCAGCGCTCCGTCGCAGCTTCGGGCGTGTAGGGCTTGCCGAGGATCTCGTCGCCGAGTTCGAACATCGAGTCGCCGCCGATCACCACGCCGTCGAAGCTCGGGTCCTCCTCGTGCAGACGGAAGGCGACATCGGCGGCCTTGCGTCGCGCGAGGAGCAGCACGTGCTCGGGAGCGGGAAGGCGCCGACCGTCCGCTTCCTCGACCTCCGCGATCACCGCCTCCTCGTCGACCCGGGGCGCTCGCGCCTCGGGCTCGATGCCCGCCTGCCGCAGGAGCATGAGACGAGCGGGAGAAGTGGATGCCAAGCACACGCGCATGCGTCCACGGTAGTCATCGCGGCCCTCGCTGTTGACTCCGTCCCGGTACCGGACCCTTCGACGGGCTCAGGGTCCTGGGGCCGCGGTGGTCGGCATGTCGAAGCCGCCGGACCTTTCGGGGGCCCGGGTTCTCACGGCGGAGGTGGCTGAGCCCGTCGAAGCCGCCGGACCCGGCGGCAGACGCAGTGTCCTCGCGGCGGAGGTGGCTGAGCCTGTCGAAGCCACCGGCCCGGCGATCTCCCGGCCGCGTGTGACAGGCTCGGACAATGCACGACGGCGACCTCATCGATCTCGACATCACCGGCATCGCCCACGGGGGAGTGTTCGTCGGCCGGCACGAGGGCCGCGTGGTCTTCGTTCCCGACACCCTTCCCGGGGAGCGCGTCCGGGCGCGCGTCACCGACACGCGCAAGAAGGCGTTCTGGCGGGCCGACGCCGTCGAGGTGCTCGAGGCGGCTCCCGAGCGTCGGCGGCACGTCTGGGCGGCGGCCGACATCGACGTGGCGCCCGAGGACCGTCCCGGTGGGGCGGAGTTCGGACACATCGAGCTCGGGCATCAACGACGACTGAAAGAGCGCGTGATCCGCGAGGCTCTCGAACGCGTGGGCAAGCTCGACCTCTCGGTCGACGTGCGCCCGGCCGGTGCCGCCGACGATGTCGAGGCGGCGGACGGCACGGGTTGGCGCACGCGCTTGAGCCTGCACGTCGACGAGGGAGGTCGGGTCGGCGCGTACGCGGCGCGCTCGCACCGCGTCATCGAAACCCTCGATCTGCCCTTGGCCACGGCGGAGGTCGAGCGTGCCGCTCTCGCCGTGCGCGGAGCGCGACCCGGCCGTGTCGACCTCGTGCAGCCGGCCGACGGGCGCGTGCGGGTGCTGGCGCGTCCGGACGGCGACCGCTCGCGTCCGACCCCCGAGGTCGTCGAGGAGCGGGTCGGCGAGCGCCTGTTCCGGGTGGATGCGGGAGGTTTCTGGCAGGTGCACCGGCTCGCCGCGCGGACCCTGACCAGTCTCGTCAGAGACGAGCTGACGGCGGCGGGGGGAGTCGACCCCGAGGGGCTCCATCTCGACCTCTACGGCGGTGTCGGCCTGTTCGCGGCGACCCTCGCCGAACTGGGCGGTTCGTCGACGCGCGTGATCAGCGTCGAGTCCGACCCGCGCGCGACCGAGCACGCCGGCGAGAACCTCGCGGAGTGGATCGGGGCGCGGGCCGAGACCGCCCGGGCGGATCGTTTCGTCGCGTCGCTCGCCGCCGGTGCGTCGGAGCGGGAGCGCGAGCGTCTCTCCCACGGCGTCGTCCTGCTCGATCCGCCCCGCGCGGGGGCCGGGCGCGAGGTCGTCGAGGGCATCGCGGCGCTGGCGCCCGCGACGGTGGTGTACGTCGCGTGCGACCCCGTCGCGCTCTCGCGCGACCTGGCCACCTTCGCCGAACACGGCTACGTCGCCGCGAACGGCATCCGCGGCGTCGATCTCTTCCCTCACACCCACCACGTCGAAGCGGTCGTCGTTCTGCGCCGATGACCCGCCGACCGGGGGATGTCCAGGCCCTGCGCTGAGAAATCCCGTGGATACGATGAGGGGATGACGCGCGTCGCCCTCATCGATGATCACGAGTCGGTTCGTCTCGGTCTCGAGGCGGCGCTGACCCAGACCGCCGCGACCGAAGTCGTGTTCTCGGGCGCGAACGTCGCCGCGTACCTCGACTGGCGTCGCGCAGCGGTCGAGTCCCCGGCCGACGTCGTGGTTCTCGACCTCACCCTCGGCGACGGCACGACCGTCTCCGAGAACGTCGACCGGGTCGTGCGCGACGGCTCGAGCGTGATCATCCACAGCGTCGCCGACCGCCCGGCGGCCGTGCGCGAGGCCCTCGCCGCGGGAGCGGCCGGCATCGTGAGCAAATCGTCGCCGACGCACGAGGTGCTCGGGGCGATCAGGACGGTTGCTCGCGGCGACCTGCTCGACAACGTCGAATGGGCCAGTGCCGTCGAGGGCGACCGCGCCTTCGCGGACGCTCAGCTCTCCGCTCGCGAGCGAGAGGTGCTGCGCCTGTACGCGGCGGGACTGCCGCTCAAAGCCGTCGCGGAGCGACTCGGCGTCGCGTACTCCACCGCGAAGGAGAACATCACGCGGGTCCGCGTGAAGTACGTCGAGGTCGGCCGTCCCGCCCCGACGAAGGTCGACCTGCTGCGGCGGGCGATGGAGGACGGCATCCTGCAAGACGCCCCCGAAGCCGGGAACGATGCCTGAGAACCTCCGCTCGGAGGCCCAGCGGACGGTTCTCGAAGAGGCCTGGGGGAGGATTCCGCACTCGCGCGAATCCAGCGACGACCCCGGCTCGTTCACCCAGAAGCGCATCGAACGCGTCCTGACGATCTTCGTCGGCCCTGCCTCGCTCGCCCTCGGGTCCCAAGCGCTCGTCGCGGCGTTCGGCCGGGCCGACGAGCGCGACGGCTGGCACCTCCCGTTGGTGCTCGGGGTGTTCGTGCCGCTCGCCGCGATGATCGTGGCGTGCGCGGTGGGGCGGTTCGCTCGGCTGTTCACCGGACTGTTCGCCGTCGTCTTCATGGCCGCTCTGGCGCTCTGGCCCCTCGCGACAGCCGGAGGGCCACCTCCGTCGCCGTTGGAGAACCCCTGGATCTTCTACCTGATCAACGTCGCGACGGTGGCGGCCGTGGTCGCCTTCCCGATGTCGCTGCAGATCGTCTGGACGGTTGCCGCTCCTCTTCTCTTCGGTGTGGTGCGGCTGATCCAGGCCGGCGGCCGCAGCGAGTTCTTCGTCCCCGTCGCCCTCGACGTCTCATTCGCCTTGATCCTCGGCAGCGTCCTGGTGACGTTGGTCTGGATGTACCGCTCGATCGCCGCTCACGTCGACGAGACGCGCGCGCAGGCGGTGTCGAGCTACGCCGAGGCGGCCGCCACGGCAGCGACGGAGAACGAGCGCGTGGCGGTCGCCGCTCTCATGCACGACAGCGTTCTGGGAGCGCTCCTCGCGGCTGAGCGGGCCTCGACGCCTCGTGAACGCACGCTCGCGGTGAGCATGGCGCGGGAGGCGCTGACCCGCCTCGCGAACGCCGAGAAGGACGCCCTCGAGGGCAGCGACGCGCCGGTGGATGCCGCGCGCCTCGCCGACGACATCGAGGCGTCCGCACGCGACTTCGGAGTGAACCTCACCGTTCGACGGCGATTGGAGGATGCCACGCCGCGTGTCCCCGGACGCGTCGCGCGCGCGCTCGTCCTCGCGGCCATGCAGGCCGTCGCCAATGCCGTGCAGCACGCCGAAGCCCGAGGGCTCGCGGTGGAGGTGTCGGGCTACGCCGATCCCGGGAGCGTCGTCGTACGGGTGCGTGACGCGGGTGCCGGGTTCGACCTCGACGCGATCCCGGCGGATCGCCTCGGCATCCGCGGATCGATCATGGCGCGCGTGACGGCGGTGGGAGGACGCTCGGACATCGAGTCCGGGCCCTCGGGCACGACCGTGACGCTCGAGTGGGAGAGCGGGGACCGCTGGTGACCGTCCGCGCCGTGCTGTCCGTGATCGCTCTCGCCTTCACGGCCTACCTCGCGGCGCGGGGTCTGCTGTGGACGAGCCCCGAAACGGTGGAGCGGGGCTGGCTGATCATCGCCGCTCTGGTGATCTACCTGCCGATCACGTGGCTGTGGATCCTGTTGCCCGGTTCGCGGCGCCCCGGCGCCCCGGTCGGGGCGCCGGGCGAGCGATCCACGATGCCAGGGTGGGCCGCGGCGCTCGCGCTCGTGGCGTCCGTCGTGGTGCCGAACGCGGCTTTCCTCGCCGCCGTGCCCGATGGGCGGACCCAACCTTTCGTCACGTGGGTCATCGGCGGTATCGGCGCCCTCATGACCATCGTCATGGTTCGGCACCGGCCGATCATCGCCTGGATCGGTATGGCGGCCCTGACGGTGTCGGCGTCCGTCTGGCTCGGCGTGGTCTCGGCCTTGAGCCTCGGGCTGGTCGGCTCGCTCGTCTGGGTGACCGTGGCCCAGCTCATGTCGATCGCCCTCGACCGCACCGCGCGTGACGCGGCTCAATTATCCGACCTGCAACAGGCGGCGTCCGCGTGGCAGGCGGCGCAGAGCGGCCGCCAGCGGGAGCGGCGACTGCACGTCCAGCGCGCGCTCGCGGTCGCCGGACCGGTGCTCGCTCGTGTGATCGAGACGGGCGGCAACCTCCGCCCGTCCGAGCGGGAGACCGCGCGCTCGGCTGAGCAGAGCCTCCGCGACGAGTTGCGGAGTCCGCGTCTGCTCGACCAGGGCGTGCGCGCGGAGATCGATGCCGCGCGGCGCCGGGGTTCGGCGGTCACTCTGTTCGATGAGGGTGGTCTCGACGGTCTCGATGCGCCGGCGCTGGGGGAGATCCGTGCAGAGCTCGCCGACATTCTGCGCGGCGCCGTGTCGGAGCGGCTCATCATCCGCACCTCGCCGCACAACGGGATCGCGGTCACGGTCGTGGGCCGCTCGACCGGCGAGGGTGCGGGCGGAGATGACGACGAGGTCGACCTCTGGCGCGAGATCCGTCGCCCGCGCTGACGATCGGGGAGTCGGCTCAGCGGG
>NZ_JARHXC010000037.1:0-5062 GCF_029222405.1 Microbacterium sp. Kw_RZR3
AGGTGAACGGATTCGGATGCGCGCAGCGGATACGGATCGAACGGGCAGCGGCATCCGAATCCGCTGCACGTATCCGATTCCGGTGGCGAGGTCTCGGGTGCACGCGGGTGCAACCCGATGCAACCTTCCCCGGCGTACCGTCGGCGCATCGCCGCTCGAAGCCGTCGCGGCGACTCATGACCGTCGAAGGAGACACGCATGACCATCGTCGAAGAAGGCGTCTCGAGCGTCTATGCCGCACCCGGCACCCGCGGATCCGTCGCCGAGTATCGCTCGCGGTACGGGCACTACATCGGTGGCGAATGGGTCGAACCGCACAGCGGCGAGTACTTCGAGAACATCACCCCCGTCACCGGCAAGCCCTTCTGCGAGGTCGCGCGCGGTGACGGGCACGACATCGATCGGGCGGTGGATGCCGCGTGGAAGGCGTTCGCGTCGTGGAAGAAGACGACGCCCGCTGAGCGCAGCGTCATCCTGAACAAGATCGCCGACCGGATCGAGGAGAACCTCGAGCGGATCGCCGTCGCCGAAACGTGGGAGAACGGCAAGCCGGTGCGCGAGACGCTCGCCGCCGACATCCCGCTGACCGTCGACCACTTCCGCTACTTCGCCGGGGTGCTGCGGGCGCAGGAGGGCTCGCTCAGCCAGCTCGATGAGAACACCGTGGCGTACCACTTCAACGAGCCGCTCGGTGTGGTCGGGCAGATCATCCCGTGGAACTTCCCCATTCTCATGGCGGCATGGAAGCTCGCTCCGGCCCTCGCCGCGGGTAACTGCGTCGTGATCAAACCGGCCGAGCAGACCCCGGCATCGCTGCTGTTCCTGTTCGACATCATCGGCGACCTGCTCCCCGCGGGCGTCGTCAACATCGTCAACGGCTTCGGCATCGAGGCGGGGGCGCCGCTGGCGCAGCACAAGCGCATCCGCAAGATCGCGTTCACGGGTGAGACCACGACCGGGCGTCTGATCATGCAGTACGCGTCGCAGAACCTCATCCCGGTGACGCTCGAACTCGGAGGCAAGAGCCCCAACGTGTTCTTCGAGGACGTCGCGCTGCGGAGCGACGACGCCTACTACGACAAGGCGCTCGAGGGCTTCACGATGTTCGCCCTCAACCAGGGTGAGGTCTGCACGTGTCCGTCGCGATCGCTCATCCAGCGTTCGATCTACGACCAGTTCCTCGGCGACGGCCTCGAGCGCGTGAAGAAGGTCCGTCAGGGCAACCCGCTCGACCCCGAGACGATGATCGGCGCGCAGGCCTCGAACGACCAGCTCGAGAAGATCCTGTCGTACATCGACATCGGCAAGCAGGGCGGCGCCAAGCTGCTCACGGGCGGGGAGCGGGTCGACCTCGGCGGCGACCTCTCGGGTGGCTACTACGTCGCGCCGACGGTGTTCGAGGGCACGAACGACATGCGCATCTTCCAGGAGGAGATCTTCGGTCCCGTGCTCTCGGTCACGTCGTTCGACGACTTCGACGACGCCATCTCGATCGCCAACGACACCCTGTACGGCCTGGGCGCAGGCGTGTGGAGCCGAAGCGGCGACACCGCCTACCGCGCAGGTCGGGCGATCGAAGCCGGACGCGTCTGGACGAACACGTACCACCAGTACCCCGCGCACGCCGCGTTCGGCGGGTACAAGCAGTCGGGCATCGGCCGCGAGAACCACCTCAAGATGCTCGACCACTACCAGCAGACGAAGAACCTGCTCGTGTCGTACGCCGAAGGGGCGATGGGCTTCTTCTGATCGACCGTGTCGGGGTCGTGGCGGCGACCCGACCGCGTGACCCCCGGGTTCGTCCCGGGGGCCACGCCCGTTTGGTCAGCGCCGCGTCGTACGCCGGCGCCGCGCGATGGTGCGTGTCCCACTTTGTGTGATTTCTCCGGGCGGAATCTGCACAAAGTGGGACACGCCCCTCGGGACGGAGGTCGCGCGTCCCGCATTGTGCGAATCGAGCTTCGATTTCCCGCACAAAGTGGGACACGCCTTCAGGAAAGGACGGAGACGGATGCCAGAACTCTCCCGCGTGGACGTGACGGACGCCGCGGCCGCGCTGCTGCGCGACTTGACGGCGAAGCACGGCCCGCTGATGTTCCATCAGTCCGGGGGCTGCTGCGACGGCAGTTCGCCGATGTGTTACCCGGTCGGCATGTTCCTCATCGGGCCCAGCGACGTGCACCTCGGGAACATCGAGGTCGGGCTCGACGACCCGATCGAGGTCTACATGTCGGAGTCGCAGTTCGAGTACTGGAAGTTCACGCACCTGACGATCGACGTCGTCCCGGGGCGGGGCGCAGGGTTCTCGGTCGAGGGTCCGACGGGGATGCGGTTCCTCATCCGGTCGCGGATGCTGACGGAGGAGGAGGCGGTGGCGTTCGGGGTTGGTGCGGCTGCCGAACGAGGCTGACTTCCGGCTACAGCCACCCCCGCTCCACCGCCACCCGCACGGCATCCGCCCGATTCCGCCCGCCGGTCTTCCCGATCGCGCTGGACAAGTGATTCTTCACCGTCCCCTCTGACAGGTGCACCGTCCGCGCGATGTCGGCGATCGAACCGCCGTCGCGGGCCGCGGCGAGCACGTCGGTCTCGCGCTCGGTGAGCGGGGAGTCGCCCTGCGCGAGCGACTCGGCCGCGAGAGCCGGATCGACCACGCGGAGCCCGAGCGAGACGCGCCGCACCGCGTCCGCCAACTCTGCCGCGGGGGTGTCCTTCACCACGAATCCCGATGCCCCGGCCTGCATGGCACGCGCCAGGTAGCCCGGGCGTCCGAAGGTCGTGACGATGAGGGCGCGGCATGCGGGGACCTCCGAACGCAGGAGGGATGCCGCGGCGATGCCGTCGATGCCGGGCATCTCGATGTCGAGGAGGGCGACGTCGGCTTCGGACGCCCGCGCCGCCTCGACCACCTCGTCGCCGCGGCCCACCTGGGCCACGACCTCGATGTCGTGTTCGAGACCGAGCAGCGCGGCGAGGGCGCCGCGCACGAGAGCCTGGTCGTCGGCGATGAGGAGTCGGATCACCATGCCACCTTGAGTTTGAATCCGCCGAGGTCGCTGCGACCGATGGTCAGACGCGCGCCGGACGTCTCGACGCGCTCGCGCAAGCCCGTCAGTCCCGAGCCCGAGGATGCCGCGGACGAGGGGCCGCAGCCGTCATCGACCACCTCGATCGACCGGCCGTCGAGTCGCACTCGGCAAGCGGTCGCACCGGAATGGCGGATGACGTTTGTCACCGCCTCGCGCACGACCCAGCCGGCCAGTTCGCGGCGGTCGGCGGGCACCTGCTCCGTCGACCCGGGCAGGTCGGCGGAAACCCCGGCGCTCTCGAGCGCCGCACGAGCGGCGGCGAGCTCTCCGCTGATGCTGACACCGCGATACCCGTGGACCGTCGCACGGACGTCGGAGAGGGCTCCGCGCGCCAACTGCTCGATCTGGGTGATCTCGTCGCGGGCGGCCGGGGAGCCGGCATCCATCAGTCGTCCGGCGAGTTCTGCCTTCACCGTGATCACGGTGAGTGAGTGACCGAGGATGTCGTGCACGTCGCGCGCGACGCGACCGCGCTCCTTCTCGGCGGCGAGTTCGGCGATCTGAGCCTGCGCATCGCGGAGACGCTCGAGGGTCGAGATGTTCCGCATGAAGCTGAACATCATGATCGAGATGGAGAGGATGATCGCCGAGTTGAGCACGCTCGTGAAGGTGTCGGCCCCGCTCCACTCCCCCACGGCGAACGAGAGTCCGCTCAGCACCCCGACGGTCGTCCACATGGTGCGGGACCCCATACGCGAGACGGCGACGGAGACTCCCACGAACGTCCACAGCCACCGCACGTCGGCGCCGAGCCACGGCCAGAGCGCGAGGCTCAGCGCGAAGAGGGCCACGGGCAGAAGCAGTCGGCGTCCGTAAGAAGGCGTGCGACGGGCGAGGGGAGCGGTCGCCATGAACAGCGCCGCGAACACCGCCACGATCGCCGTTCCGAGCACCCGCGGGGCCAGACCCGGCTCTTCCCAGAGGGTGAGCAGCGTCGGGAACGTCCAGATCAGGGAGATCGACGAACCGATGAGCCACCCGCGCTGAAACGGGCGACGGCCCGGAACGATCGCTCGTTCCGGGCCGGTCCCACTGCTCATGTCGTTCACCCTAGGCGTCACGCGCGCCGCGTGTCGCGACGGAAGAAGTACACGGTCCCCGCGACGAACACCGCGAGCCAGACCACCGCGTTGATCAGGGCGCCGAGGTCGAAGGCATCCCCCGTCAGAGGCGACCGGGCGAGCTCGCCGATGCCGTAGACGGGCGTCAGCTTGCCGATGGTCTGAAGGAAGTCGGGCATCGACGACAGCGGGAAGAACAGGCCGCCGAGGAACGACAGCAGCACCACGGCGAGGCTGGTGATCTGCGCCGCGTTCTCGCCCGGAACCATGTAGCCGACCATGAGGCCGAGCGTCGTGAACACCGCGCTCGCGAGGAGCCAGGCGGCGAGTCCGGTCACGATCCACTGCACGGGGGCGAGGGTGACACCGGCGAAGGCGGCGACGGCGTAGGTCGCGATCACGGCGATGAGGCCGAACATCATGCCCGCCATCATCTTGACCACGACGTTCGCGACGGGGTTCAGCGGGGTGAGGCGGAGCTGGCGGCTCCAGCCCTGCGCGCGCTCCACCGCGACCGACGCTCCGGTCTGGGTCGCCGACATCATGGTCCCGTACATCGCCATCGAGACCATGATGTACGCGGCCACCGACACTCCCCCGGATGCCAACGGGGTATCGGTCAGCGGAACGTCGAGCGTCTGGAACCCGACGATGAAGAACATCAGCACCGGGAATGCGACCGTGAACAGCAGGCTGCGGGGGTTGCGGAGCTTGCGCAGCAGCTCGATGCGCAGATACGTGAGCGTGAACCCGCCGAAGGCGGGGACCGGGCGGTCGAGAGTGATGGCGGTCATCGGACGGCTCCATTCGAGACGGGCGCGGCGTTGTCAGCGGTGAGGGTGAGGAAGACGCTCTCGAGGTTCTGCGCCGTGATCTCGATGTCGCGCGCGTCGGTGGTGGTGAGCAGGTGGC
>NZ_JARHXC010000038.1:0-436 GCF_029222405.1 Microbacterium sp. Kw_RZR3
AGTCGCTGCGTGAGACGCTTCGTCTGCGCCCGCAGATCCTCCGACGCCTCGGCTGGCACTACGTGCGCGTGCACGCGTTCGATCTGTACAGCGACCCCGCGGGGGTGGCATCCCGGATCGCCGAACTGCTCGGCGTCGCGCCCGACGACCCCGCCGACTCCGGGACCACCACCGAGCCCCTCGACCTGCCCGGTTGAACGTGATGAGCACGACCCCGGATGCCACGGGTACCGCGGGCGATCCGGACCCGGAGCTCCCGCGCGACGACGCTGCATCGCACGAGGAACGTCAGCCGGTGATCCGGATCCCCGGCGCGCGCCGTGCGCGGCTGCTGCCGGCACCGGGCACGACGGCGGAACCCGCCCCCGCGGACGACCCGCACCGGGGTGGAGGGCCGGGGCCGGTGGCATCCGGTCCGAATGACGACCGCATGCTG
>NZ_JARHXC010000039.1:0-14951 GCF_029222405.1 Microbacterium sp. Kw_RZR3
AGTGGTGACCCTCATCGGAGACAAGCTGGACGACGCGGAGATGCGTGCCGCGGCGGAGGCCCTGCTGGAGCGAATGGCGCAGTGACACGAGTCGATCCCGTTGCGTACCGAACTGCGGGATCCCCTCGGACTTGTCCGCGAGCCGTCTAGCATCGTGCCTGTGCCCACCTCGACGAAGTACCACCACGGGGACCTCGGCCCGGCGCTCCTCGCCGCCGCGGACGAGTTGCTGGTGGAGGGCGGGGTCGGTGCACTGAGCCTGCGCGAGGTCGCTCGCCGCGCGGGCGTCAGTCACAACGCGCCGTACCATCACTTCGCCGATCGGAAGGCGCTGCTCAAGAGGCTGTCGGAGCGCCACATGGGGCACCTGCTCGACGCGCAGCGAGCGGCGCACGCGGCTGCGGCCCCAGGAGTCCCGGCGTTGCGCGCGATCGCCGCGGCCTACCTCGCCTACGCCGTCGCGCACCCCCAGGGCTTCGCCCTGGTCTTCGACCCGGAGATCTGCGTGCCGGGGTCGCCGTCCGACGAGATGGCTCCGTTGATCCGCGCGAACGAGGATTTGCTGGCGGAGGTTCTGGCGACGATCGATCCGTCGCTACGGGGTGCCGACCTCGAGGCCGCGGTGGCCGCGGTCTGGTCGTTCGCTCACGGGATGGCGACACTCGTCGTGGCGGGTCACCTGCCGCCGGGAGGAATGGCATCCGGGCTCGAAGCGCTGTTGTCGCTGGCCCGGTCCGTCCCGGGGGAGTGACCGCGAGGGTCAGCCGAGGTCGAACTCCGCGCGCAAACGCTCGCGCACGAGGACGTAGGGCGGGTACTCCGCGAAGAATCGCAGCTTGCCGGCCACCGGGCCCTGGCCCGTCGGCTGATCCTCCATCACGTACGCCATGAAGCTCTCGGCGAAGTCCTCGGTGACGTTCGTGGCCGCGTACGCGTCGACGAAGTCCTCCTCGTGCGCGGCGTAGAACGCGTCGGCGACGTCGACATCGACGTTGTCGCCCTCCGGGGCGTCGATGTAAGCGCTCCAGAACCGGTCGGAGAATGCGTACAGGGCCGTCTCGGGTAACAGGCACCCCTGCCCGGTCCAGATCGTGTCGCACGTGTCGGTGTACGCGTCGACCGATTCCGGCCCCAGGCTCAGCACGTGGGCGTACTCGTGGACGAGTGTGCCCAGCCAGAGCTCATCGTCGTCGGCATATGCGACATTGGCGGCGAACGTCCAGTACTCGGGGGCGGTGTCACGCGACACCCACGCCAGGGTGTCGCTGGCGGGGTCGTCGCCCACCTCGAGCCGGCTGATCCGCGTCGCCGCGACGCGGGGCGTGAACACGCGCTCGATCTCGGCCCAGACCGCGGCCGCCTCGGCACTCGGCTCCGGAGACAGGATGCCGTCGGCCCCGACGTCGTAGACCTCGGTGACGCGGAAGTCGTCGTCGACGGGCGGCGGGTCGTCGAGCGGGGAGATCCCTCCGCCGAAGGAGGTCGATGCGTCGGCAAGGGTGGCAGACCACACGACCAGGCCGGCCGTGCTCCAGAAGACCACGCCGAGCACGAGCGCGACGCCGCTCGCGATCACGGCGATCCATCGGGGGTGCACGCCCTCACCTTAGGGGCACGCGGTCGATCGGAGGTCATCCGCGCGCGAGGGTGAAGGCCGTTATCGACGTGTGACCGATGTGGCGTCGATTCCGGGAACTTTTGTCGTGATTGCGGACACTACGGGGTGTGGAAGTCGTCGCCCCGGTAGCCGAAGCCATCTTCCGGCCGGTCTACCGGTGAGATGCGCGGGCGGGTGATGCGGTTCTGCCCCCGCCCGCGTCTGCCCGTGGCATCCACCGTTCTAGACTCGATGATCGTGGTCACCCGTCTCTCGAACTACTTCCTCCGCACGCTCCGCGAAGACCCCTCGGATGCCGAGGTCACGAGCCACCGTCTGCTCGTGCGCGCCGGTTACATCCGCCGCAACGCCCCGGGCATCTTCGCGTGGCTGCCGCTCGGTCTGAAGGTCAAGGCCAAGATCGAGACGGTCGTGCGCGAAGAGATGGCGAACGCTGGAGCCTTCGAGGTGCACTTCCCGGCCCTGCTGCCGCGTGAGCCGTACGAGGTCACCGGCCGCTGGGAGGAGTACGGCGACGCGCTGTTCCGCCTGCAGGACCGCAAGGGCGCCGACTACCTGCTCGCGCCCACGCACGAGGAGATGTTCACGCTCCTGGTGAAGGACATCTACTCGTCGTACAAGGACCTGCCGCTGACGATCTACCAGATCCAGGACAAGTACCGCGACGAGGCGCGCCCCCGCGCCGGCCTCCTGCGCGGCCGCGAATTCACGATGAAGGACGCGTACTCGTTCGACGCGACGGATGCCGGATTGGATGCCTCGTACCAGGCGCAGCGCGATGCCTACGAGCGCATCTTCCAGCGCCTGGGCCTCGAGTACGTCATCGTCGCCGCCGACGCCGGCGCGATGGGCGGCTCGAAGTCGGAGGAGTTCCTGCACCCGACCCCCATCGGCGAGGACACGTTCGTGTGCTCGGCCGGCGGATACGCGGCCAACGTCGAGGCGTTCACCACCGTCGCCCCGGAACCGCTCGCCGTCGAGGGGCAGCCCGCGCCGGTCGTCTTCGACTCGCCGAACACCCCGACGATCGCGACCCTCGTCGATCACGCGAACGCGCACCTCGACGCCCCGGCCCCCGGCATCGCCGGCCCGGCCACCGCCGAGGCCACCGAGTGGACCGCCGCGCACACGCTGAAGAACGTCGTCCTCGCCCTCACGCACCTCGACGGCACGCGAGAGCTGGTCGTCGTGGGGCTGCCCGGCGACCGCGACGTCGACGACAAGCGCGTCGAGGTCGCCTTCGCTCCCGCCGAGGTCGAGGCCGCGACCGAGGCCGACTTCGCGAAGAACCCGCTGCTGGTCAAGGGCTACATCGGCCCCTGGTCGCCCACCGGTCCCGTGCTGGGCGAGGAGTCGGCGACGAACATCCGCTACGTGCTCGACCCCCGCGTGGTCGACGGCACCGCGTGGATCACGGGTGCGAACATCGACCAGAAGCACGTGCACTCGCTCGTCGCCGGCCGCGACTTCGTCGGCGACGGTTTCGTCGAGATCTCGACCGTGCGCGCGGGCGACCCGGCCCCCGACGGCTCGGGCCCCGTGGAACTCGCACGCGGCATGGAGATCGGCCACGTCTTCCAGCTCGGTCGCAAGTACGCCGAGGCCCTGGGCCTGAAGGTGCTCGACGAGAACGGCAAGCTCGCGACCGTCACGATGGGTTCGTACGGCATCGGCGTCACCCGCATCCTCGCAATCATCGCCGAGCTCAACAACGACGAGAAGGGCCTCATCTGGCCGGCGTCGGTCGCGCCGTTCGACGTGCACGTCGTGGCCACCGGGCGCGATGCCGCGGCGTTCGAGCTCGCGGCATCCGTCTCCGACCAGCTCGAGTCCGCCGGCCTCGACGTCCTCTACGACGACCGCCCCAAGGTCTCGCCCGGCGTGAAGTTCGGCGACGCCGAGCTCGTCGGCATCCCGCGCATCCTCATCGTGGGCCGCGGCGCCGCCGAGGGTCAGGTCGAGCTGTGGGACCGCCGCACGGGCGAGCGCGAGACCCTTCCGGTCGCCGATGCCCTGGCGGCGCTCACGCGCTGACGTTCACGCGCCGACGTTCACGCGCTGACGTTCACCGAGACGGCATCCGTCCCGCATCCGCCGGGAGGGGTGCCGTTTCGTCGTCCGCGCGGTGCTCGGCATCGGTAGCGTAGATGCCATGATCTCGGCCCCTCGCCTGTCGCTCCGCGACGGCTCCACGATCCCTCAGCTCGGTATCGGCACGTACAAGGTGCCCGCGGATCTCACCGCCGGCCTCGTCGAGGGCGCGCTCGCCGCCGGCTACCGCCATATCGATACGGCCGCCCTGTACGGCAACGAGACCGAGGTGGGGGAGGGACTGCGCGCGTCGGGTCTCGACCGGGACGACGTCTTCGTGACGACGAAGGTGTGGAACGACGACCAGGGCTTCGACGAGACGCTGCGCGCCTTCGACGCGAGTGCGCGACGCCTCGGCCTCGACCGTGTCGACCTGTACCTCATCCACTGGCCGATCCCCAGCGCCGGCCGCTACGTCGACACCTGGCGCGCTCTCATCCGCCTGCAGCAGGAGGGGCGGGCGACCTCGATCGGCGTGAGCAACTTCGCAATCCCGCACCTCGAGCGCCTGCGCGACGAGACCGGCGTCCTCCCGGCCGTCAACCAGATCGAGCTGCACCCCCGCTTCCCGCAGAACGAGCTCGTCGACTGGGATGCCGCGAACGGGATCGTCACCGAGTCATGGGCCCCGCTCGCCCGGGGTGGTCTGCTCGGCGAACCCGCCCTCGCGCGGATCGCCGCGCGCTACGGCAAGACCCCCGCGCAGGTCGTCGTGCGCTGGCACCTCGATCGCGGACTCGTGGTCTTCCCGAAGTCGGTGGCGCTGGAGCGGATCCGCGAGAACGGCGACGTCTTCGACTTCACCCTCGATGCCGACGACCACGCCGCGATCGCCGCTCTCGACACCGGTGAGCGCACGGGCCGCGATCCGTCGCTGGACTGAGGCCGGTCAGACGTCGAGGCGCGCGTAGCGCGCGCGGAAGACGGTGAAGACGCCGTAGGCGAGGAAGCCGAGGCCCACGAGGGCCGCGAGCAGAGGCCCCGCGGGCAGGGCCATGAGCGCCGACACGGCTCCGTCCAGCCCTCCGGCCGTGTCGGGTTCGACGCGGATGGCCGCGATCGTGACCAGCACGCCGACCACGCCGAGGGCGATGCCCTTCGCCACGAATCCCACGGCGCCGAGGGCGCTCAGCGCGTGTCCCGCCGCGCCCTCGGGGATGCGGACCTTGTCGTGGAAGGAGCGTCGCACGCCCATCCACACGAAGCCGACACCGACTCCCGCGACGATCAGCCCCGCCGTTCCCAGCACGAACCCGCCGATCGGGAGCGTGAGCACGCTCTGGCTGAGGTCTTCCGTGGTCTGTTCCGCGTGCGGTCGGGCACCGAGTGCGACCGCCGCCGAGATCACGCCGATCACGACGAAGACGATGCCCTGCGGTGCCTCGGCCGCGATGCGCGCGATACGTTTGCGCCCGGACAGCCCGCGCGGCGCGATCGCCTGCAGCAGGTGCCACCCGCCCAGCGAGACCAGTCCCGCCGCGAGACCCCAGAGCGCGACGGCGCCCAGCGGCAGGGCAGCCACCGCACGAAAGGCACCGGTCTGGTCCGTGTCTTCGGCCGCACCGAAGCCCACGGCGAGAACGAGGCCGCCCACGAGCAGGTGCAGGATGCCGTTGGCCACGTAGCCCGCCCGAGCGGCGACGCGCAACGCGGGGTTTGCCTCGGCCTCGCGAGCGGCGGAGCGGGCGGAGGACGGCATCCCGGAACCGTATGCGCTCCGCGTCTGGAAAGACAGCCGGTTGCGCGTGGCGTCCGAGGCGCTGTTTATCATGGCCTGATGCCCGCTTCCCGCCGACCGTTCGTGCGTCGGTGGAACGCCCTTCCCGCGCTCACGCGCAACGCGCCGCCGCGTGTCCTGCTCGTCGTCGGTGCCGTGGTGGTGCTGCTCGGCGCGCTCATCGTCTCGCGACCCCTCACCTCGATCGTGCTGCTCGGGGTGTACGTCGGCGCGAGCGCCGTGGTCATGGGCGTGTTCGAACTGTTCGGCCGGTCGACGAGGTGGTGGGCGCGGGCCGTCGCCGTGGCCTGGATCGTGGCGGGCGTCGCCGTCCTGGTGTGGTTGGGGCGCAGCCTCGAACTGTTGCCGTCAGTCCTCGCCGTTCTACTCGTGATCGGTGGGCTGGCCTCGGTCGGCCGGGCCGTCACGGGCGGCGCGGTCAGCGTTCGGGTGCTGTCGCTCGCGTGGGGCATCGCGCAGATCGCTTTCGGAGTGCTGTCGTTCACCTGGCCGGATGTCACCGTGCTGGTGCTGGCCGTCGTGTTCGGTGTGCGCACCATCGTGTTCGGAGTCGGGGTCTTCGGGCGCGGGGTGGCCGGCATCCGTCGTCGTCCGCGAGCGACGCCGTTCGACGCCGACCAGGCCGTCCGTCGCCGTCGGCGCCGCGCCCGCTGGACCGCCGTCGGCCGCTACGCGCTCTCGCTCGTCCTCGTGGCGACCGCCGCCGGAGGGTGGTGGCTCAACGACTGGCTGCACGACGGTGCCCCCGTGGTCGACGCGTTCTACAACCCGCCCGCCGAGGTGCCGAGCGGCCACGGACGGTTGATCCGTTCCGCCGCCTCGCCCTGGCGCGCCCCGCAGAACGGCGACGTCACGCGGATCCTCTACACGACACGGGATGCCGTGAGCCGCCCCGCCGTGGCGAGCGCCATGGTCATCACCCCCAAGGATCCTTCGCTGGGACCGCGCCCCGTGATCATCTGGAATCACGGCACGACCGGGGTCGCTCAGGGCTGCGCGCCGAGCCTGCGCGACTCGACGGCCACCCGCTGGGCGATCCCCGCACTCGAGCAGGCATTGAAGGCCGGATGGGTCGTCGTCGCGTCGGACTTCTCGGGACAGGGCGCCCCCGGCGCCTATCCGTACCTCATCGGCAAGGGTGAGGCCCGCTCGTCGCTCGACGCGGTGCTGGCCACGGCCGAACTCCGCAGCGACCTGACCCTCTCGCCCGACACCGTGGTCTGGGGACACTCCCAGGGCGGGCACGCGGCTCTGTGGACCACCGCGATCGCCGACGACTACGCCCCGGGCATCGACGTGCTCGGAACGGCCGTCGTCGCCCCGGTCGCCGATCCGCCCGCCCTCGCGCGTGAACTGCTCTCGGGTCCGCCGAACGCGATGCTCTCGGTCATCACGTCGTGGGTGCTGGTGCCGTACTCCGAGACCTACGCCGACGTCCACCTCGACGACTACATCGCCGAGGGCTCGCGCTCGATCGTGCTCGAGATGACGCAGCGGTGCCCCACCGAACCGGGTGTGGTCGTGTCCGTCCTCACGGCCCTGGGCGTCTCGGAGGACCGGCCGCTCTACAACGCCGATCTCACCGACGGCGCTCTGGGTCGGCGCCTCGAGGAGAACGCCATGACCGAGCCGCTGGGCACGCCGATGCTCGTGGCGTGGGGAGCGGACGATGAGGTCATCGCGCCGAGACTCCAGCGCGAGTACATCGAGAAGCTCTGCGCCGAGGGACAGCCCGTGAGATGGGCGAGCTACGCGGGCTATGGCCACCTGCGTCCGATCCAGCCGAAGTCGCGCTTCCTGCCCGTGCTCTACGACTGGACCAAGAACCTCATCGAACGCAAGCCGCAGGTCGTCGACGGGTGCGGCCTGCGTTGACCCGGGGCGCGCAATACGGCGTCCGGGTGAAGATCATGTGTCAGAGCCATTGCCGTCTTGGCAGGGCAGCGCGCGACTGATTACGGTCGAGGGGTGCCCGAGAACACGTCAGAGCTCCGCCCGACCCACCCGCTCGCCATCGCGCCCGTCGTCGCCCCCGCGGCGTCCGTCGACGGCTTCACGAAGCAGTTCCTCCAAAATCTGAATTTCGACCAGGGCGTGACGCTGTCGACCTCCGACGTGAACGACCAGTACCTCGCTCTCGCCTACACGGTGCGCGACTACCTGATGGCGCGCTGGTTCGACGACCGGGCGAAGCAGAAGACCCAGCAGGCGAAGACCGTCTGCTACCTGTCGGCGGAGTACCTGCTCGGGCGTCAGCTCGACAACAACCTCCTCGCCGCGCGCCTCACCGACATCGCGACCGAGGCGCTTGCGCAGTGCGGGATCGACATCGACGCCGTGCGCGCCGTCGAGATCGAGCCGGGGCTCGGCAACGGCGGCCTGGGTCGCCTCGCGGCCTGCTTCATCGACTCGCTCGCGACCATGAGCGTTCCCACCATCGGGTACGGCATCCGGTACGAGTACGGCATCTTCCGTCAGAGCTTCGCGGACGGCCAGCAGATCGAGCAGCCCGACGCGTGGACGCGCATGGGCTCGCCGTGGGACTTCGCCCACCCCGAGGCCGCGCAGACGATCTCGTTCGCCGGTCACACCGAGACGTACGACGACGAGGGGGTCACGCGCAGCCGCTGGATCCCCGAGTGGAACGTGCTCGCGGTGCCCTACAACATGATGGTTCCGGGCTACCACAACGGTCGCGTGAACACCCTGCGCCTGTGGCGCGCGGTGGCCACGAACGCCTTCGACCTGCACACCTTCAACTCGGGCGACTACGTCCAGTCGGTGCGCGCGCAGACCTTCGCCGAGAACATCTCGAAGGTCCTGTACCCCGAGGACTCCACCCCGCAGGGCAAAGAGCTGCGTCTGCAGCAGCAGTACTTCTTCGTCGCGGCATCCATCGCCGACTTCATCGAGAACGTGCTGCCCGCCGACTTCGATCTCGAAAAGCTCCCCGAGCGCGTGATCTTCCAGCTGAACGACACGCACCCCGTGATCGGTGTGCCCGAGCTGATGCGCGTGCTCGTCGACGAGAAGAAGCTCGAGTGGGATGCCGCGTGGGCCATCACCCAGAAGTGTTTCGCCTACACCTGCCACACGCTGCTGCCCGAGGCGCTGGAGGTCTGGCCGGTCGACCTGCTCGGCCGCCTGCTGCCCCGGCACCTCGAGATCATCTACCGCATCAACGACGAGTTCCTGCTCGAGGTGCGCGAGCGCTTCGGCGACGACGAGATGCTCATCCGCAACATGTCGATCATCGGCGAGCACCCCTCGCGCTCGGTGCGCATGGCGTACCTCGCCACGGTCGCGGGCTCGAAGGTCAACGGCGTCGCCGAGCTGCACTCGCAGCTCCTGCGCGACAACGTCCTGAAGGACTTCGCCGCGATGTGGCCCGACAAGTTCACCAACGTCACCAACGGCGTCACTCCCCGCCGCTTCCTGCGTCTTGCGAACCCCGAGCTGTCGGCGCTCATCACCGAGGCGCTCGGCGCCGGCTGGACCGTCGACCTCGAGCGCCTGCGGGGTCTGGAGGCCCTCGCCGACGACGCCGACTTCCGCGAGCGCTTCGCGGCCGTGAAGGCGTCGAACAAGCGGCGCCTGAGCCGTGTGCTCGAGGCGCGCGGCGAAGCTCCGCTCGACGACGGTCACCTGCTCGACGTCATGATCAAGCGCCTGCACGAGTACAAGCGCCAGACGCTCAAGGTGCTGCACATCGTCAGCACCTACGAGGGCATCGTCTCGGGTCGCCTGGATGTGGATGCCGTGCAGCCGCGCACCTTCCTCTTCGGCGCCAAGGCGGCTCCGGGCTACGGCATGGCCAAGCGCATCATCCACCTCATCAACGCCGTCGGCGACGTCGTGAGCGCCGACGAGCGGGTCAAGGGCAAGCTCAAGGTGCTCTACCCCGCCAACTACAACGTGACGCTCGCCGAGAGCATCATCCCCGCCGCCGACCTGTCCGAGCAGATCTCGCTCGCCGGCAAAGAGGCGTCGGGCACCGGCAACATGAAGCTCGCGCTCAACGGCGCTCTCACGATCGGTACCGACGACGGAGCGAACGTCGAGATCCGCCAGCTCGTGGGCGACGACAACTTCTTCCTCTTCGGCATGAGCGAGCCCGAGGTCGAGGCGCTGTGGGCCGAGGGGTATCGTCCCGCCGACTTCTACCAGGAAGACGACGAGCTGCGCCGTGCGATCGACCTGATCGCGTCGGGGGCGTTCTCGGACGGAGACCGCTCGGTGTTCGAGCCGCTCGTGTCGAACCTGCTGTACGACGACCGGTTCATGGCGCTGGCCGACTTCCGTTCGTACCTCGACGCGCAGGACCGGGTCGACGCGGCCTACGCCGACCAGGACGCATGGGTCCGCTCCGCGATCCTCAACGTCGCGCGCAGCGGGTACTTCTCGTCCGACCGTGCGATGCGCGACTACCTCGACCGCATCTGGCACGCGACGCCGATCAGCTGAGGGGTTCCGGATGCCGCGGCCCCGGGGGTCAGACGACGAGCTCGACTGTTACGCCCACCGCTTCGTAGGTGCCGCGCGCGCGGGCGTCGCGCGTTGCAAGGGGGATCGTGTGCACACGTGCGGCGAGAGCGACGAGACCGTCATACGTTGCTCCGCCGGCGATGCCGCAGCCGGAGAGATCGCGGTGGGCTGACGCCGCCTCGCCGGGGGAGAGCGTGAGCGGATCGCCGAAATTGTCATCCATGACGGTGATGGCGTCGGCTCCGTCGACACGGGCGTCGCCCGGCAGGCGCGTGAGGACGGAGTACGTCTCGATCGCGGCGTGGCCGCTCAGGCGAAGCTCTCGACCGCGCGCCCACGCGCGCACGCGCTCATGGTTTTCGTGCGAGCGGACGAGGAGGGGGACCGCGACGCTCGTGTCGACGGCGATCGGGGATGTCGACCGATCCGACGGCCTCATCGACGGCCGCTGTCGAGCAGCGCCGACACAACCTCGTCGGTCACCGGGGTGTTGCCGCGTGAAACGAGCCGGCCATCGTCGTCGCGCTCGAGGTGCGCGGTGCGGCCTCCGGGGGTGATCTGCAGGCCACTGCCGTATGCCGACACATCGACCACCGTGCCGGGAAGGAGTCCGTACACATCCCGAAGCGCCTTCGGGAGGACGATGCGTCCCCCGCTGTCGATCGTGAGCTCCATGGGAAAACGATACCATCGTGATCCCATATGCGTCCGCCGGGCAAGGGAGTCGCCTCCGAAACACCTGTGCGATCGCAACCGTAGGCCTGATGCGGTCGCAGGGTGCGTGGCATCCCGGGTATCGTAGGGGGGTTGTCGGCGCCGGTCGCGCCGACGAAAGCTGAACAACGGAGGGCCTTGTGGACATCGATCTCGCACTTCTGAAGACGATCGAACGCGAGAAGGAGATCCCCTTCGATGAACTCGCGCGCATCATCGAGCAGGCGATCCTCACCGCCTACGCCAAGCACATCTCGCCCAGCGGCGAGATCCCCGCGGGCGCGCGCGCCTCGCTCGACCGCAAGACCGGGCACGTGGGCATCTTCACGCCCGTCACCGACGAAGAGGGCGCCGTCATCGGCGAAGAGGAGCAGGCTCCCGACGACTTCGGCCGCATCGCCGCTTTCGCCGCGAAGCAGGTCATCAGCCAGCGTCTGCGCGACATCGCCGACGACGCCGTTCTGGGCGAGTTCCGTGGCAAAGAGGGCGACATCGTCGCGGGTGTCGTCCAGCAGGGTCCCAACCCCCGCATGGTGCACGTCGACCTCGGCACGGTCGAGGCGATCCTCCCGCCCGAGGAGCAGGTTCCCGGCGAGACCTACGCTCACGGCTCGCGCCTGCGCGTCTACGTGACCTCGGTCGCCAAAGGAAACAAGGGTCCGCAGATCACCGTGTCGCGCACCCACCCCGGGCTCGTCCGCAAGCTCTTCGCCCTCGAGGTGCCCGAGATCGCCGCGGGCCTGGTCGAGATCGTGTCGCTGGCCCGCGAGGCCGGTCACCGCTCGAAGATCGCCGTCAAGGCGAACGACCCGACGGTCAACGCCAAGGGTGCCTGCATCGGCGAGCTCGGACGCCGCGTGCGCGCGGTCACCGAAGAGCTCGCGGGCGAGAAGATCGACATCATCGACTACGACGCCGAACTGCCCCGCTTCGTCGCGAACGCGCTGTCGCCGGCCAAGGTCACCTCGTCGTTCGTCCTCGACGCGTCGACCAAGGCCGTGCGCGCTCTCGTCCCCGACTACCAGCTGTCGCTGGCGATCGGCAAGGAAGGGCAGAACGCGCGCCTCGCCGCCAAGCTCACCGGCGCCAAGATCGACATCCAGCCCGACAGCATCCTCGAAGACAACTGAGCCGCCGTCGCTGCGCGACGGCGAGGTGTACGATGGAACCTGTACGAACGTGCGTCGGATGCCGCGCACGCGCCCCCCGATCTTCGCTTCTGCGTGTGGTCGCGGACGGGTCGGTCCTCGTCAGAGACGAGAGAGCGGTCCTGCCCGGGCGGGGAGCGTGGGTGCACGAGACGGACGCCTGCGTGGGAAAAGCTCTCGCGCGTCGCGCCTTCGTACGAGCATTGCGTGTGTCAGGCCCGCTTGACACGCAGACCTTCGAATCAACCCTCCAGCGAAAAGGCTGAACGGCTATGGACACGAAGTGAACGGCTCGAAATGAGACCCGTCCGCAACTAACGGTCTGCCCTGTCCGGGGTAGGCCCTCAGACAGGAGAATTGTGGCAAAACCACGCGTGCACGAGATCGCTTCCGAGCTCGGCGTCGACAGCAAGGTCGCGCTTGCGAAGCTGAAGGAGCTCGGCGAGTTCGTCAAGAGCCCCTCATCCACCATCGAGCCCCCCGTGGCTCGTAAGCTCCGCGCCGCCCTGGCGGCCGAGGGCTCTTCCGGTTCCTCGGACGCCAAGCCCGCCGCGCCCGCGGCGCGCCCCGGCTCCGGTGCCCGCCCCGGTCCCGCGCGTCCCGCGGCGACCCCCGGCGCGCGTCCCTCGGGCCCGACGCCCGGACCCGCGAAGCCCGCCGCCCCGGCCGCTCCCGCAGCGGCCACTCCCGCGGCATCCACTCCCGCGCCTTCGGCTCCGGCCGAGAAGACCGCGGCTCCCGCAGCGAAGACGCCGTCCTCGCCGCCGAGCCCCGGCTCCACCGCGCCGAAGCCCGGTCCCGCCGGCAACACCCCCCAGGCTCCGCGCCCGGGCGGCGGTGCCCCGCGCCCCGGAAACAACCCCTTCGCCTCCTCGCAGGGCATGGGCCAGCGTCCCGCCGGTCCCCGTCCGGGCAACAACCCCTTCGCCTCGGCGCAGGGCATGGGCCAGCGTCCGACCCCCGGCAACATCCCGCGTCCGCAGGCGCCGCGTCCCGGTGCTCCGCGTCCCGGCGCCCCGCGTCCCGGTGGCGCCGGTCGTCCCGGTGGCGGCGGTCGTCCCGGCGCTCCGTTCCAGCAGCGTCCCGGCGGTCCCGGTCGTCCCGGCGGTGCCGGCGGCGGTTTCCAGCGCCCCGGTGGCGGTGCTCCCGGCGGCGGCGGTTTCGCCGGTCGTCCCGGTGGCGGCGGTGGCCGTGGCCGTGGTCCCGGCGGTGGCACCGCGGGTGCCTTCGGCAAGGGCGGCGGCAAGTCCAAGCAGCGTAAGTCGCGTCGGGCGAAGCGGCAGGAATTCGAGATGCGGTCGGCGCCGGTCGTCGGCGGCGTCAACGTCTCGAAGGGTAACGGCGAGATCATCCGCCTGCGTCGCGGTGCGTCCATCGCAGACTTCGCGGACAAGCTCGAGGCGCTGCGCGGCTACACCGTGCAGCCCGGCACGCTCGTGACCATTCTGTTCAACCTGGGCGAGATGGCCACCGCGACCGAGTCGCTCGACGAGGCGACCTTCGAGGTTCTCGGCGCCGAGCTCGGCTACAAGATCCAGATGGTCTCGCCCGAGGACGAAGACAAAGAACTCCTCGAGGGCTTCGGTCTCGACCTCGACGCCGAGCTGGAGGCTGAGAGCGAGGACGACCTCGAGATCCGTCCTCCCGTGGTCACCGTCATGGGCCACGTCGACCACGGTAAGACGCGACTGCTCGACGCCATCCGCCAGACCAACGTGGTCGCGGGCGAGGCCGGCGGCATCACGCAGCACATCGGTGCGTACCAGATCTGGACCGAGCACGAGGGCATCGAGCGCGCGATCACCTTCATCGACACCCCGGGTCACGAGGCGTTCACCGCCATGCGTGCCCGTGGTGCGCAGGTGACCGACATCGCGATCCTCGTGGTCGCGGCCGACGACGGCATCATGCCCCAGACGGTCGAGGCGCTGAACCACGCCCAGGCGGCGAACGTGCCGATCGTGGTCGCGGTGAACAAGGTCGACAAGCCCGACGCCAACCCGGCCAAGGTGCGCCAGCAGCTCACCGAGTACGGTCTGGTCGCCGAGGAGTACGGCGGCGACGTCATGTTCGTCGACGTCTCGGCTCGCCAGGGCACGAACATCCAGGAGCTCCTGGACGCCGTGCTCCTGACCGCCGACGCCGGCCTCGACCTCACGGCCAACCCGAACAAGGCCGCTCGTGGTGTCGCGATCGAAGCGAAGCTCGACAAGGGCCGCGGTTCGGTTGCCACGGTGCTCATCCAGTCCGGAACGCTGCGCGTCGGTGACGCGATCGTCGCCGGAACGGCGTACGGCCGTGTCCGCGCGATGATGGACGAGAACGGCGAAGCGGTCGAAGAGGCCTACCCGTCGCGTCCCGTGCAGGTGCAGGGTCTCAACTCGGTTCCCCGCGCCGGCGACGTCTTCATCGTCACCGAAGAAGACCGGACCGCGCGCCAGATCGCCGAGAAGCGCGAAGCCGCCGAGCGCAACGCCCAGCTGGCCAAGGCCCGCAAGCGCATCTCGCTCGAGGACTTCACCCGTGCTCTCGAAGAGGGCAAGGTCGAGTCGCTCAACCTCATCATCAAGGGTGACGTGTCGGGTGCCGTCGAGGCCCTCGAAGAGTCGCTGCTCAAGATCGAGGTCGACGACAGCGTTCAGCTGCGCATCATCCACCGCGGTGTGGGTGCGATCACCGAGTCGGACATCAACCTGGCCACGATCGACAACGCGATCGTGATCGGCTTCAACGTCCGTCCCGACACGAAGGCCCGTGAGCGTGCCGCCCGCGAGGGTGTCGACGTGCGGTTCTACTCGGTCATCTACAACGCGATCGACGACGTCGAGCAGTCGCTCAAGGGCCTGCTCAAGCCGGAGTTCGAAGAGGTGCAGTCGGGTGTCGCCGAGATCCGCGAGGTGTTCCGCTCCTCGAAGTTCGGCAACATCGCCGGTGTCATCGTGCGGTCGGGAACGATCACGCGCAACGCCAAGGCTCGCGTCATCCGCGACGGTGTCGTGCTGGCCGACGGCCTGCAGATCGAGTCGCTGCGTCGCTTCAAGGACGACGTCACCGAGGTCCGTACGGACTTCGAGGCCGGTATCGGTCTGGGCAAGTTCAACGACATCCAGATCGGCGACGAGATCGAGACGACGGAACTCGTCGAGAAGCCGCGAGG
>NZ_JARHXC010000003.1:0-7062 GCF_029222405.1 Microbacterium sp. Kw_RZR3
AACGGAGACGACGAGACCCTCAAGCGGTCTCGAAGCCCTCTCGCTGCGTGTTCTCGTCGGCGACACGGACGCCCCAGCGGTACGCGAGCTTGCCGCCGAGCCAGCCGGAGACGCCGAGACCGAGAGAAGCCACGGCGCTCAGAGCGAAGGCGACGACCGGCACGCGGCCGAGGTCGAGGAGACGCACGAGCAGACCGAGCGAGAACAGCACCATCGCCGTGACGTTGAGCACCAGGTGCGCGAGCGCGGTCCGGCGAGCGGGGGTCCCGGACGGGATGCGCGACATGTCCAGCAGCCCGAGCACCGAGGCGAACGCGGCCCCGCCGAGACCGATTCCGATGAGCCAGCGCGAGCCCGTCGCGAAAGCCCGAGGGTCGTCGGCGGCGAGCCCGAGCAGATCGAACACCAGGCTCGACGACCACGCCCCGATCGGGATCGTCACCGCGACCGGATGGAACGGATGGCCGTACGGCCCCGCGACGATCGCCCGGGGAACCTTGGCCGCGCGCATCGCGGGGAAGCTCGCTCCGCTCCGCGGTGCCGAGACCGTCGAGGGCCCCGGCACCGCGGCATCCGCCCCGCTCATTCCTTGTGCAGCGCGTCCTGCGCGCGACCGGCGAGCTTCTCGACCGTGTTCGGCAGCTCGGTCGTGCCGTAGAACCGGGCGTCGGGGTGCGTGGGCGGGGGCATCGGCACGCCCGCGGGCGGCTCCGGCAGGTAGGTGAACTCGCCCTTGCCGTCGGGGGTCGGGCCCGAGGCCCAGGTACCGTCTCCGGCCTGCTTCCCGTCGCTGAAATTGATGTACTGGTACGACACGTCGCGATCCTCCTTGTCGAGGGGGAAGTTGCTCGGCACCGGGAGCTTCTCGAGCCCCTCGGCCTGCAGTTCGGCGGCGGCCGCTGCCCACTGGTTCTGGTGCATGGTGTCGCGTGCGAGCAGGAACGCGAGCAGGTCCTTCACGCCGTGGTCGTCGGTCTGGTGGTAGAGCCGCGCGACCTGCACGCGCCCCTGCATCTCGGCGTTCGCGTTCGCCGTGAAGTCGGCGAGGAGGTTGCCGCTCGCGGTGATGAAGCTGCCCTGCCACGGGTTGCCCATCGAGTCGACCGGGCGCGCGCCGGCCCCCGCGACGATCCCGTGCTGGATGTCGGTGCCGCCGATGACCGCGGCGACGGTCGGGTCGTTCTGCACGGCCTCCTCGGTGATGCCGAGCGGGGCCTTCTCGAGCAGCTGGGCGATCATGATCGCGAGCATCTCGACGTGGCCCATCTCTTCGGCGCCGATCCCGAACACGAGATCCCGGTACTTGCCGGGCATGTGCATGTTCCAGGCCTGGAACTGGTACTGCATCGCGACCGAGATCTCGCCGTACTGCCCGCCCAGCACCTCCTGGAGCTTGCGGGCGTAGACCGCGTCGGGCTTCTCGGGGGTCGCGGAATGCTGGAGCTCTTGCCGGTGGAAGTACATCGTCTCTCCTCACCGCGCCGTGGGGGGATGCTCGGTCGGTCGACCGGGGTGGCGCGTTGGGGGCTACGAAACGGGTCGCTCGACGGGTTCGGCACGGGGGTTGTCGTCGGCCACGGAGTGCGTGACAATCGCGCACCCGGGGTCTTGGCACTCTCATCCCGAGAGTGCTAATCTGGTCGCAGTTGAGCGAACACGACTCAACTTCAACGGACAGATCGAAAAGGAGTATCGACATGGCCACCTACGACCCCTTCCGCGACCTCGACCGCCTCGCGTCGACCCTTCTCGACGCTCGCCGCGGCGGCGGACCGCGACGGATGCCGATGGACCTCTACCGCGATGGCGACCACTACGTCCTCGCCGCCGACCTCCCGGGCGTCGACCCGGGCTCGGTCGACATCGACGTCGACGGTCAGCTGCTGACGATCCGCGCCGAACGGACGCTCTCCTCGGGCGAGGGCGTGAAGTGGATCACCCGCGAGCGCGAGACGGCCTCGTTCGTGCGGCAGCTCAACCTCGGCCAGGGCATCGACACCGACAACATCAGCGCGTCGTACCGCAACGGCGTGCTGAGCGTGACGATCCCGGTCAGCGAGAAGGCGAAGCCGCGCCGCATCGCCGTCTCGACCGACGACCACGACGGCGTCATCGAAGCGCACGAGAGCACCCCGCAGCTCATCGAGCAGTGAGTCGCACCACGAGGGGGCCGGCCTTCCGGGGCCGGCCCCCTCGCCGTCTGCGCGTGGTGCATGGGCGCAACCGTGAAGGTAGGCGACGGGCGCGCCCCGCCGTGCGCGCGGGGCGAACGCCGCGTGCGCGGAGGGCACGGCCGGTCGTGCCCGCGCTCGGTGTCAAGGCCCTCGGCGCAGCGCGCTGACCGCCGCAGAGTGCCGAGGTGTCTGTCACCATCCCCTCCCCCCTGAGCCCCCCGGACGATCGCGCCGTCGCGCCCGCCCTGCCCTTCCGTCCGCGCGGCCCGGTCAGCGCCGCCGTGCTCGACCACCTCGTCCACGGTGCCGTCACGGCCCACACGGCTCTCGCCGACGCCGCCGTCGCGGCATCCGTCGACATCGAACGCGACGAGGATCTGCAGCTGGCCCTGTTCGCGCTGTACGCGTCGTCGTACGGATCCATCCCCGCCTTCCGCGACGACCTGGAGTGGAACCCGAGCCTCATCGCCACGCGCCGCGTGATCGAGACGGCTTTCGATCTCTCGCTGCGGCGAAGCGTCGAGGTTCCCGCGCTTCCGGCGGCGACAGCGGATGCCGTGGCCCGCGCGCTCTTCACGATGACCGGCGCCGACACCGGCCCGAGCCTGTCGCGCCACCTCGCTCGGAAGGCGACCCTCGACCAGGCGCGCGAGTTCCTCGTCCAGCGCACGATCTACACGCTCCGGGAAGCGGACCCGCACTCGTGGGCGATCCCGCGGTTGACCGGGCGCCCGAAGGCGGCGCTCGTCGAGATCCAGTCCGACGAGTACGGCGGCGGCCGCCCGGACCGCGTGCACGCGACCCTCTTCGCCCGCGCGGTCCGCGCCGCAGGCCTGGATGCCGAGTACGGAGCGTACATCGACGAGGTGCCAGCCGTGACCCTCGCATCGCACAACGCCATGTCGATGTTCGGCCTCAATCGGCGCCTGCTGGGCGCGATCGTCGGGCATCTCGCCGCGTTCGAGATGACCTCGTCCATCCCCAACCGTCTCTACGCCGAGGGGCTACGTCGGCTCGGGTTCGACGACGACGTCTGCGAGTACTTCGACGAGCACGTCGAAGCGGATGCGGTGCACGAACAGATCGCCGGACACGACCTGGCCGGCGCCCTCGCCGAAGACCGCCCCGACCTGCTCGCCGACATCCTGTTCGGCGCGGCGGTGTGCCTCGAGGTCGATGCGCGGGTGGGCCGGCACATGCTCGACGCCTGGTCGCGGGGCGAATCGTCGTTGCGTGAAGAGGATGCACGATGAGCGACGACCCCGTCACCATCACCGCCTACCCCGACGGTCCGCTCCTCGTCCGCGGGGACGCCGAGATCCGCACGAGCGAGGGCGAGCCCGTCGCCCGAACCCGGCGCACGGTGGCGCTCTGCCGCTGCGGCCTGTCGACGATCGAGCCCTACTGCGACGGCACCCACAAGGCATCCGGGTTCCGCACCGACGACTGAGCCGTGCGCGTCGACGCCGAGTACGTGCTGCCGCTGCGGTGGCACGACGACCGCGACCTCGACGAGCTGACCGCCTATCTGCGCGACCTGTCGCGGTGGATCGACGTGACCGTGGTCGACGGTTCCGCGCCGGCGTTCTTCCGCGCGCACGCCCGCGCGTGGGGTGGGCACGTGCGCCACGTGCCGCCCGCCGTCGAGGGCGGGGCGAACGGCAAGGTGCGCGGCGTGCTGAGTGGTCTTGCCCTCGCGCGCCACGAGATCGTCGTCCTCGCCGATGACGACGTGCGCCACACGCCCGACAGCCTCACGGCCCTCGTGACGGAGCTTCAGGATGCCGACCTGGTCAAGCCGCAGAACGTCTTCGTCCCGTGCCCCTGGCACGCCCGTTGGGACACGGCGCGGTCGCTGGTAAACCGCGCCCTCGGAGCCGACTACCCCGGGACGTACGGGCTCCGCCGGCCCGCCCTGCCCCGCGGATACGACCCCGACGCCCTGTTCGAGAACTGCGAGATGGAACGAACGATCCGCGCAGCCGGAGGGCGCGTGCGCGCGCGGCGCGACCTGTTCGTGCCCCGACGACCTCCGTCCGCGCGCCGGTTCTGGTCACAGCGCGTCCGTCAGGCGTACGACAGCCACGCCCAACCCGCGCGGCTCATCGCCGAACTGGCGATCATCCCCGTCGTGTGGCGACTGCGTCGGCGGCGCGGCATCCTGGCCTTCCTCGCCCTCGCGGTGATCGGGCTCGGGGAACTCGGTCGCCGTCGCGCGGGCGGTGGGGCCGTCTACCCACGGTCCGCGTCGCTGTGGGTGCCGGTCTGGGCCATCGAGCGCGGCCTCTGCAGCTGGGCGGCCGTCGGACTCCGGCTCCGCGGCGGCGTGCCGTACGCCGGCGCACGTCTGCGGCTGGCGGCGACACCGTTGCGGACGCTGCGCCTCCGGATGACGGACGACGCGGTCCGCTCTCGCGGCGGACGAAACTCCTGAGAATCGTGGCCCAGGGGCGGAGATCCGCGACCTGCTGCCCGTTGGACCACAGAAACTCAGGAGCTTCGCCCCGCGCCGCCCCGCCGCAGGTCCGGGACGACGCGAAGTGATCAGAGGTCTTCGGGAGCGAGGTCGCCCTGGCCTTCCTCACCGAGCTCGACGATGCCGGAGTCCTCCCCCTGCGAGTCGGTCCCGGTCGACTCCGGGTGGATGTCCTCGAGCGGGATGTCGCTGTCGTCCGCGGGGATCTCGGCCGGGTCGGCACCGGTCGCCGTCGCGGGGTTGATGTCCTCGGGGTCGACACCGGCATCGACGGCCGTCGTGGCATCCCACTCGGCCTGCGCGGGGTCGAGCGCGGGGTCGGGCTCGATGGAGGTGTCGCCGTCGCGCAGGGGCTGGGCACCCGAGAGACCGCCGTCGGAGTCGGTGACGGGGACGTCGGGGGTGGACGGGTCGATCGAGGCGTCGCTCATGAGAGGTCCTTTCGTTTGAACCCCTTCATCCCATCGCGGGCGACGCGCACCGCCCCGCCCCTTGACAGCGCCACGGGCAGGACGAGGACTACGGGGAAAACTACCTAGGCCGGCCCACCCGACGACGCGAAAGTGCGGGAACTCGTACGCAAAGCGGCCGTCCTTCGGCGCGCGCCGGGCCGCGTGGAGCTCGCGAGCGGCTTCGATGACACGGACACAGCAGCGGGATGGCCCGCGGAGAGGGATACGTGGGCAAGTTCATCTACGAGGGCGGCGTTCGCAACGACTTCGAGGATCGCCTCCTGGCGCACCTCCAGGTCGTGATCGGAAACAAGCTGCGCCGGGGCGAGCCGTTCTACTTCGTGTGGAAGGACGACATCAGCACGGGCGGCGGACGTACCGCTGTGTGGCTTCACCCCCGAGCGAACCTCGTGTTCAAGTTCAACGGCGGACGTCCGCCGGCGGTGAACCGCGCGTGGCTCGAAGCGCTGATGTCGACGGCGAACTCCCCCACCGGTCTGTACGTCGTGCCGGAACCCGCGGACGACAGCCTCCCCGCCGCCACCTTCGCGTAAGCGCGTCACCCACCACGGCTGTCAAGGCGCTGGCGCGGGTCCACGACATGACGTTGCGTGAGGGCATGACGAATCCCCGCATAGTCGTGGTCGGCGGCGGCAACGCCGGACTGTCGGTCGCCGGGCGCCTGCACCGCGCCGGTCTGGCCGACATCACGGTCATCGAACCGCGGACGCTCCACGTCTTCGCTCCCCTGCAGTCGCACATCGCCGGCGGGGCCGCCCGGGCCTCGGAGGCCGCGCGGCCCCAGGCCGACGTCATCCCTCCGGGGGTGCGGTGGCTGCGCGACGAGGTCTTCACGGTGGATGCCGACACCCGGCGAGTCCACCTCGTCTCGGGCGGGCGAGTCGATTACGACCAGCTCGTGGTCTGCGCCGGGATGCGCATGGCGTGGGAACAGGTCCCCGGCCTGCCCGAGGCGATGGCCGCCGACTCCGGCATCTCGAACTACGACTACGCGCTGGCCGCGAAGGCCTCCGCGGTCCTGCGCGATCTCCGGTCGGGGACCGTGGTGTTCACGCAACCGCCCGAGCCGGCCTCGTGCGGCGCGGCCGCGCAGAAGCCCATGTACCTTGCGTGCGACTGGTGGCGCGCGATCGGCGTCCGCGACGACATCCGCGTCGTCTTCGTGTGTCCCGACCCCGTGCCCTTCGGCATCCCGGCGATCGATCGCGAGCTGCGGCGCAAACTCGACGAGTACGGCATCGAGGTGCGCTACAGCCGTGACCTTCGATCCGTGGATGCCGAGACCCGCACGCTCACGATCGGCCGCGGCGACGCGGAGGAGACGCTGGAGTACGACGTGCTGCACGCCGTGCCTCCTCAGCGGGCGCCCGAGTGGATCGCGGGCAGTGGACTCGCGGCATCCGATGATCCGCACGGGTTCGTCGACGTCGATCCCGAGACGCTGCAGCACTCGCGGCATCCCGAGATCTGGGCCGTCGGCGACGCGGCGGCGGTCGCCACCCGGCGCTCGGGAGGAGCGATCCGCCAGCAGGCCAAGGCGCTCGTGAAGAACCTGCGCGCCGTTCTGGAGGGACGCGCGCCCACCCAGAAGTACAACGGGTACAGCGTGGTGCCGTTCACGGTGTCGCGCGGCACGGTCGTGTTCGCGGAGTTCGACCGGTGGGGCCGGCTGCAGCCGACGATCCCGTTCTGGCGCTCGCTGTACCGGGAGCGTTACCTGTCCTGGATCGCCGACCGCCGGGTGCTGCCCTGGGTGTACTGGCACCTGATCCTGCGGGGGCGTGCCTGACGCGGGGCTCCCGGCGGTTCCGCCCCGGCGCGTCGGGGCGTTCGCACGCGCGACCGCGCAGCGCCGACCCAACGTCCGCGCGACCCGCCCGCTCGCGACACCCGGCGGGCCGACCCGGCACCCGGCGCCGACCCGGCATCCGGGGCGCCC
>NZ_JARHXC010000040.1:0-4363 GCF_029222405.1 Microbacterium sp. Kw_RZR3
AGTTTCCGCACCGGGTCCAGGAACACCGGTAGTCTGAAGGTTCCCCATCGAAAACTCCGAGGTTGCTCCATGCCTTCTGTGCCTTCCCGCGGGCGGCTCGCCCGCCGCGTGCTCTCGACGGTGGCCGTCGCCGCGGTCGCCGCTCTGACCCTCTCTTCGTGCGCCGGTTCCGACCCCGCGGCAGAGGGGGACGGTGAGCTCGTCTGGGCGATCGAGGGAGCCAACCTCTCGGCCGGTCACATGGACCCGCAGACCAGCCAGCTCGACGTGTCGGCGATGGTCCAGCGTGCGGTCCTCGACTCGCTCGTGTTCCAGGAGGCCGACGGGTCGTTCTCGCCGTGGCTCGCGACCTCGTGGGAGGTCGAGGACGGCGGTGCGACATACGTCTTCCACCTCCGCGATGACGTCACCTTCCACGACGGCACCCCCTTCGACGCCGCCGCGGTGAAGGCGAACTTCGACCGCATTGTCGGCCCCGCGACCGCGTCGGCCCAGGCTGCCTCGATGCTGGGTGGCGACCTGTACGCGGGCACCGATGTCGTCGACGAGCACACCGTCCGCGTGCGCTTCTCGCAGCCGTACGCTCCGTTCCTCCAGGCCGCGAGCACGGCTCTCCTCGGCTTCTACTCGCCCGCCGTGCTCTCGGCGAAGGCAGACCAGCTCAAGGCAGGCGGTCCCGGGGTGAACGTCGGCACCGGTCCCTTCGAGCTGACCGAGTACACGCCCGATCAGGACATCGTGTACACCCGCAACGACGACTACACGTGGGGCCCCGACGGCGGCGGAAAGCCGGCGTTCAAGACGCTCCGCGTCGACATCCTCCCCGAGGCCTCGGTGCGCCTCGGCGCGCTGTCGAGCGGCCAGGCCGACGTCGTCACGAACCTCCCGCCGAACCTCGTGTCGCAGGTTCCGGGCGATGACACCGTCGAGTCGATCGCCTACCCGGGCCTGCCGTACTCGCTGTACCTGAACGAGAAGTACGGCGTGTTCGCCGACCAGAACGTGCGCCAGGCCTTCAGCCGCGCGATCGACGTCGACACGGCCGTGCAGGAGATCTTCTTCGGGCAGTACCCGCGCGCCTGGAGCATCCTCGGCGCCACGACGCCCGGTTACGACGCGAGCCTCGAGAACTCCTGGCCCTTCGACCCCGCCGAGGCGAACGCGCTTCTGGACGCCTCCGGATGGACGGGACGGGATGCCGACGGCATCCGCACGAAGGACGGTCAGCGTCTCACCGCCCGGTGGATCGCGTGGACTCCGGTCCCGGACGACCGCGCGGCGCTCGCGAACGCGATCCAGAGCGACCTCAAGGCGGTCGGTTTCGACCTGCAGCGCGAGGTGCTGGAACCCGGCGCGTACAACGAGCAGTACGGTCCGAAGACGTTCGACCTGACCGATTGGGGCTTCTCGGGCGTCGACCCCGATCTGCTGCGGAGCCACCTCGCCACCGACGGTTTCCAGAACGCCTCGCAGGTCAGCGATCCCGCGCTCGACGCCCTGCTCGAGGAGGGCGCCTCGACGACCGATCAGGCCGCGCGGAACGCCATCTACGCGCAGGTGCAGCAGTGGAACGCGCAGCACGCCGCGATCGTCCCGCTGTACAGCCCCGCCCTGATCAGCGCCGTCACCCCGAAGGTGTCGGGCCTGACCTTCGACCTCTACGGTCGTCCGCTGTTCGCGACCGCCTCGGTCGGCTGAGCGCGCGCACACCACGGACCACGGATGCCACGCCCTCGCTCGCGCGCGATCCTCTCGCGCATCGGCGGGATCGTGGCATCCGTCGTCCTGGTGCTGTGGGGGGCGGCCACCGTCGCCTTCGTCGCGTTCCGGATCATCCCCGGCGATCCGGTCGAGGTCATGCTCGGTCCCCAGGCGCAGGTCAGCGACGCGGTCAAGGACGGGATCCGTGCGGAGCTCGGACTCGACCGTCCGGTGCTCGAGCAGTACGGCGCGTTCCTCGGTCGACTCGCGCGCGGTGACCTGGGCGAGTCGTATCAGCTGCGCCTCCCCGTGAGCGAGGTGATCGGTCGTCAGCTCGGCCCCACGCTGCAGCTCTCGGCCCTCGCGTTGGGGATCGCGCTCGTCCTGGCCCTGGCATCCGCTCTTCTCGTCCGCGGACGGACGGGCCGGGTCGTGGCGTCCGGGATCGAACTCGTCGTGCTGTCGTCGCCGGTGTTCTGGACGGGGCTCGTGCTGCTGAGCGTGTTCTCGTTCCAGCTCGGCTGGTTCCCGGTGTCGGGGGCGCGCGACCCGTCGGCGATCGTCCTGCCGGCCGTGACGCTGGCCCTGCCGGTCGCGGCTCTGCTCGCGCAGGTTCTGCGCGACGGGGTGCAGGCGGCGGAACGCGAACCGTTCCTCGTCACCGTGCGAGCACGTGGAGCCTCCCCCCTTCGCGAGAGCGTGCACCACACCCTGCGTCACGCGAGCGTGGGCGCCGTGACGCTCGCGGCGTACCTCGTCGGCTCGCTCCTCGGGGGCGCCGTCCTCGTCGAGACGGTCTTCGCCCGACCGGGCATCGGGCGTGTGACGCTCACGGCGATCACCGACCGCGACCTGCCCGTCATCACGGGCGTGATCCTGCTGAGCGCGCTCGTCTTCGTGATCGTGAACACGGTCGTCGATCTCGTCGTGCCACTGCTCGACCCGCGGCTCCGGGGCGCGTCCACGGCGATCCGGGTGCGGGCGGGGGTACCGGCATGACGATGGTGGATGCGCGGAAGCGCACGCGTTCCGGCGGGCGGACCCTCGCGCTCGGCCTCGCCGGCGGGGTGCTCGCTGTCATCGCGTTCGCGGCTGTCGCCCCCGGCCTGCTCGCGACGCACGACCCGTTGGTCACCGACGTCCGTGCAGCTCTGCAGCCGCCGAGCGCGACGCACTGGTTCGGCACAGATCAGAGCGGGCGAGATGTGTACTCGCGTGTCGTCCACGGTGCGGGGCGCTCCGTGGGGACAGGGCTTCTCGCCACCACCCTCGCCTTCGCCGTCGGGATCGTGGCCGGGTCTCTCGCGGCGGTCTCGCCACGCATCGTGGATGCCGCCGCCATGCGCGTCGTCGATGTGCTGCTCGCGTTCCCCGAGTTCCTCGTCGCGCTCCTCGTCGTCGCGGTCCTGGGGCCGGGCCCGGTCAACGTCGCGGTGGCCGTGACGATCGCCGCCATTCCGGTCTACATCCGCCTCGCGCGCGCGCAGACGCGCACGCTCGCGGCCGCCGAGCACGTCGAGGCCGCACGGATCGTCGGCGTCTCCGCCGTCGTCGTGCACATCCGCCACGTGCTGCCTGGCGTCCTGGGCGCCGTGAGCGTGCTGGCCACGATCGGCATCGGCACGAGCATCCTCGCCGCGGCGGGGCTGAGCTTCCTCGGGCTGGGGCCGACCGAACCCACGCCGGAATGGGGGTTGATGCTCTCGGCCGGACGCAACCTGCTGCTGCAGGCGCCCTGGGTCGCCGTGTTCCCCGGGCTGGCGATCACCACGACCGTCATCAGCGTCAGCGTGATCGGGCGCATCCTGCGGGCCGGGGCCGAGGAGCGGGGCGCATGAGTGGGCTGAGGGTGCGTGACCTCCGGATCGCCGCGGGGCGAACGCCGCTCGTCCGTGGGCTCGACCTCGACGTGGTGCCGGGGGAGTGCCTGGCGATCGTCGGCGAATCCGGCACCGGCAAGTCGCTGACCGCCGCGGCGCTGCTCGGTCTGCTGCCGCGGACCCTGTCGTGGAGCGCCGCCGCCCTCGAGGTCGATGGTGTCGACGCACGCGGCCTCGACGAACGGCGGTGGCGCAGGCTCCGCGGGCGCCGGATCGCCCTCGTCTCGCAGGACGCCCTCGTCTCGCTCGACCCGCTGCGGCGCATCGGCGCCGAGGTGGCCGAGCCCCTGCGCATCCATGAACCCGCCGTCCGCGGGGAGGCGCTCCGCACGCGCGTCCGCGGGGTGCTGGAGCGCGTGGCGCTGCCCGAGCCCGACCGGCGCGCACGTCAGTATCCCCACGAGCTTTCGGGCGGACTTCGCCAGCGCGCGCTCCTCGCCTCGGCTCTCGCCGCCGACCCCGCGATCCTCATCGCCGACGAACCGACGACGGCCCTGGATGCCACGGTCCAGGCGCGCGTGCTCGACCAGTTGCGGCGTATTGCCGACGCCGGTGTCGCGGTGGTGTTCATCAGTCACGACCTCGCGGCCGTCCGCCGCGTGGCCGATCGCGTGATCGTCCTGCATGACGGTCGCGTGGTCGAGACCGGCGAGACTGCCCGGGTGCTCTCCGCCCCGCGCGATCCGCAGACCCGCGCGCTCGTCGAGGCGACGCACCACGAGCTCCTGCACCGTGCCCCGCGATTCGACGCACCGCTGATGGCCGGCAAGGGACTGCGCAAG
>NZ_JARHXC010000041.1:0-2538 GCF_029222405.1 Microbacterium sp. Kw_RZR3
ATCGGCGAGTTGCTCTTGAACCCCGTGCCCCGCCGTCCGCTGACGGCGGGGCACACCGCTCTGATAGGCGCGGTGCGGATGTCGACACGACGTGGGTGAAGTCTTCCGTCCGCTTACCGTTATTACTCTCTGTCCAACCGCCGAGGGGCACTTCGCTCGAAACCCGAAATTCGTGGGTGGATGCCCCACAATTCAGGCGACCCTAAGCGCCCTCCCCGCAACCAACGCCCGCTCCGCAATCACCCGCGCATAAGCCAGCCCCGAGTCCTTCACGGTCCGCTCCTGCGTCGCGTAATCGACGTAGACGATCCCGAACCGCTTCTCGTAGCCCCACGCCCACTCGAAGTTGTCCATCAGCGACCAGTAGAAGTAGCCACGCACGTCGACGCCCTGGTCGACGGCATCCAGGACCGCACCGAGGTGGGCCTCGACGAACTCGACGCGATCGACGTCGTGGACGTGCGCGTCGCCGCCCTCGACGACGAGCTCGTCGTCGTAGGCGGCACCGTTCTCGGTCACGTAGAGGGCGACGCCGGCCTGGGCCGCGTACTCCTCGCTGACGTGGACGAGCAGGCGGGTGAGGCCCTCAGGCTGCACCTCCCAGCCCATGTTCGTGCGCGGGAGTCCGCGGTCGTGCCAGAAGAGGTTCTCGTGCGCTGGGAAGGGCGACGAGATCGGCCGCTGCGTGGGAGCGTCGCCCGCGGGCGGGTTGACGACGGGGGGCGTGCCGCCCACGAACTCGCCGTGGTAGTAGTTCACGCCCAGGGTGTCGATCGGCGTCGAGATGATGTCGAGGTCGCCCGGCTGCACGGCCGCCTGCCATCGTGACACGGCCTCGGCGTCGGTGTCGCGGAAGTCCCTGATGATGTCGGCGGGGTACTCGGCGCGGAACACCGGCTCGAGGAACCAGCGGTTGAACTGGCCGTCGATGCGGCGCGCGGCGTCGAGGTCGGCCGGGTTCGTCGGGTCGACGGCATCTGCCACCGTGAGGTTCAGCGTCAGTCCGAGGTTCAGCGAGGAGTCGCGCGCGCGGAGCTCACGCACGGTCTGACCGTGGCCGAGCAGCAGGTGGTGCGCGGCGAGCATGCCCTCGGCCTGCGAGTAATGCCCGGGGGCGTGGGCGCCCGCGGTGTAGCTGAGGAAGGAGGAGCACCACGGCTCGTTCAGAGTCGTCCACACGTTGACCCGGTCGCCGAGGGCGTCATGCATGTCGAGCGCGTACTCGGTGAACTTCTCGCTCGTCTCGCGCACCGTCCAACCGCCGCGGTCCTGCAGGGCCTGCGGGAGATCCCAGTGGTACAGGGTCAGCCACGGGAGGATGCCGGCATCCAGAAGCTCGTCGACGAGACGCTTGTAGAAGTCGACGCCCCTCGGGTTGAGCGCGCCGCCGTCGGGACGAACGCGCGACCACGACGTCGAGAAGCGGTACGTCTGCAGCCCGAGGCTCTTCATGAGCTGCACGTCGCCGGCGTAGCGGTGGTAGTGGTCGCAGGCGACGTCACCGTTGTCGGCGTTGATCACCGCGTTCGCGACGCGGCTGAAGGCGTCCCAGATGGAGGCCGTGCGGCCGTCCTCGAAGGCGGCGCCTTCGATCTGGTAGGCCGCCGTCGCGGCGCCGAAGAGGAAGCCCTCGGGAAAGGCTCGGGTTACGGACATGGTTCGGGTTCCTTCCGTGGGCGCGAGGGTCATCCCTTGACCGCCCCTTGCATGATGCCACTGACCAGCTGCTTGCCCGCGAACACGAACAGCAGCAGGAGCGGAACCGTCGAGAGCAACACACCCGCGAGCACGACCGAGTAGTCGACGAAGTAGTTCGACTGCAGCAGCGACAGCGCCACCGGCAGCGTCGGGTTCTGGCGATCGAGCACGATGAACGGCCAGAAGAAGTTGTTCCACGCGGTGACGAAGGTGAACAGGCCGAGCATCGCCGCGGCAGGGCGAGCCGCGGGGACGCCCACCGTGAGGAACGTGCGGAACGAGCTCGCCCCGTCGACGCGGGCGGCCTCGATCAGCTCGTCGGGCACGGCCTGGCGCAGATACTGCGTCATCCAGAAGACACCGAAGGCGCTGGTGAGGGCCGGCACGATGATCGCGCCGATCTGCCCGGTCCAGCCGAGCTCGCTGAAGAGGATGTACAGCGGCACGACGCCGAGCTGCGTCGGCACCGCCATGGTCGCCACGACGAACAGCAGCAGCCACGGACCCCCGCGGAAGCGCAGCTTGGCGAAGGCCCAGCCCGCGAGCGTCGAGAAGAAGACGACGGATGCCGCGATCAAGGCCGAACTGAAGATGGAGTTCCACAGGCCCGCCCAGAAGTTGACGGCGGGGTTGTTCAGCACCGCGGCGGCGTTGGTGAAGAAATTGCCACCGGGGATCCACGACAGGTCGGTGTTGCGGATCGTGGACGAGTCGCCCGAGCCGATCAGCAGCGCCCAGTAGTAGGGGACGATCGCCGCGAGCAGGACGACGCCGAGGCTGGCGTAGACGAACCAGCCGGGACGCGAGCCCCGCACGGCGCGGGGGCGGCGGGGCCGGGGC
>NZ_JARHXC010000042.1:0-24993 GCF_029222405.1 Microbacterium sp. Kw_RZR3
ATCTCAGCCCAGGCCCAGCTGGTCGGCGGTGGCCTGGAGCTCCTTGAGACCGTCGGCCGGCGACTGCTGGCCGAGGCGGATCTTCTCGAGCATCGCGTCACCGGCCGCGGCGACCTGCACCCAGGTCGTGACGGCGGGCACCGACTTGGCGGTCTCGAGCTGCGTACCGAAGGCCGCGAGGGTCTTCGACGAGGCCAGGGCGTCGGACTTCCAGGCATCCTGGACGGCCGGGAGGTCACCGGTCGCCTCGTACCAGGCAGCCTGCGTCTCGGGCTCGGTCAGCCACTGCACGAGCTTCCAGGCGCTGGCGGCGTTCTTCGAGTTGTCGAACACGGCGAGGTTGGCACCGCCGCTGAACGAGGTGGACGACTTCTTCGCGGGCAGCACGGCCGTCGAGATCTTGTCGCCGAAGCCTTCGCCGCCCAGGTCGTTGAGCAGACCGATGAACGCCGGCCCGTCGATGAACATCGGCGTGTTGCCCGAGACGAAGTCCGCCTCCTGCGCGCCGGCCGAGCGGTCGGCGGCGGGGTTGGCGATGCCGTCGGTGTAGAAGCTCTGGTAGTAGTCGAGCGCCTCGACGGTCTCGGGGGTGTCGAGGGTCCACTTCGAGTCGTTCTCGAGCTCGGCACCGTTCGACCACGGCATCCAGAGGTTCCCCTGGAACGAATCGTTGCCGGCGGGGAGGCGGATGCCGTAGTCGGCCCCGCCCTTGGACTGCATGTCGGCGGCCATCTGCTTCAGCTCGTCCCACGTGGTGGGCGCCTGGTTCCAGCCGGCCTGAGCGGCGATGTCGGTGCGGTAGTAGAGCACGCGGGTGTCGACGTACCACGGCACGCCCGTCGCGCGGTCGTCGATCATCGTCGAGTCGATCGCACCGGGGAAGATGCCGTCGGTGGAGAGGTCGGTCGGCACCGTCTGCAGCGCGTCGCCGAAGTCGGCCATCCACGTCGACCCGACCATCGCGAGGTCGGGGGTGTTACCGCCGGCGATCGCGGTCTGGAACTTGCTGTAGGCCGCATCCCACGGAACGGGCGTGACGTCGACGGTCACACCGGGGTTGGCCTCTTCGAAGGTCTTCACGAACTCGGGCAGCGCCTCGCCCTCGGCGCCCATCGCCCACATCGTGAGCGTGCCCTCGGCCTTGGCGTCACCGATCGTGCCCGCCTCGCTCGGACCGGAACCGGTGTCGGAGGTGCGCCCACAGCCGGTGAGGGCGATCGCCGCGGCGGCGATCACGGCCACGGCGCTCCATCGGGTCTTCTTCATCGTGTTCCTCCTCGAACAGGCACCCGTCGTCGGGTGCTCCTTCCGTGCGTCGTGGTTGAGTTTAAGCGCATAACCTTCGGGGGTGCAACCCGGGTCGGTACGGGGTCGGCCGCTCGCGCGCGTCGTCGCGGGCCGTGGCGCCGCCGCGCCGTCAGGCGGAGTTCGGGGTCGACACGCCGTTTCGCCGCGCGCCGTAGCGGCGTGTCAGGGCCGCACTCCGCCTGACGGCACACCTCGGGGGAGCGGCGACGCCTCCTCCCCAGACGATCAACCTGTCGATCCATCCACAAGTCGGGGCAGGACCGCCCCGAGCGGCGGGCCGCTTCGGCCATCCTCGGACGATGTGCCACACGTCATCCGTCCGCACCCGGGCAGAGCTGCTCGCCACGGGCATGACGCGCCGCGCGATCGACCGCGCGCTGCGGGCGGGGTCCCTCGTCCGCCTGCGACGCGGAGTGTATGCGGATGCCGACGCCTGCGAGCCCGTGATCCGCGCGGCGCTCCTCGGGGGACCGCCCGCGTGCGTCAGCGCTGCGCGACACCATGGCCTGTGGATCCTGGCCGACCCCGAACCCTTGCACGTCGGACTGAAGCCGCGCGGACATCGACGCGCAAACGGAGAGGTCTCGCACTGGGACCGTGACACCGTCGACGCCTTCGGCCTCCCCGCGGTGGCGCAGACCCTCCGGCAGGTACTCCGGTGCCGCGGGGTCGAGGAGTTCCTGGTCGCCCTCGAATCGGCACTCCACCAGAACAAGATCCAGGATGCCGATCTCACCTGGCTCGAAGCTCACACGAACGCCGCGGGTCGCGAGGCGATCGCCTTCGCCCGACGTGACGCCGAGAGCGGACTCGAGACCCTGGTCCGGTGGCGCTTGCGCCACTGGGGAATCGACGTGCGGACGCAGCAGGGCGTCGTCTCCGTGGGACGCGTCGACCTTCTCATCGGCGAGCGCCTGATCGTCGAGGTCGACGGCGCCGAGAACCACGCCGCCCCCGACCACAGGCACCGCGACCTCGTGCGCGACGCCCACGCCGCCGCGTGGGGATTCGTCACCCTGCGCTTCGACTACGCGATGGTCGTGCACGATTGGCCGACGGTCGAGCTCGCGATCCGCGCCCACGTCGATCGCGGCCTGCACCGCGCGCGGTCGTAACCGGTCTTCTCTCTCACGCCCGAGCGGCGTGTCGCCTCACGCGGCGTTCCCCACCGCGCGGCACTCACCGTCGCGCGGAGTCCGCGCCGCGCCACCCGCACCGTCGCGCGGAGTCCGTGCCCCGCCGCCCGCACCGTCCCGCGGAGTCCGTGCCCCGCCCGGTATCGGCCCGCCCGCCCCACGCGTACCGGCCCGCAGAGTCCACGCCGCACGCCCCCGTACCGTCACGCGGAGTTCTTCCGCGACACGCCGAGCCAGCGGCATCCACAACCCGCGTGTCATCCCGAACTCCGCCTGACGGCCCGCCCGGTGCGCCGCCCCCTACCCATCCGGACCGCCACCGCCCGCCCCGCCCCCGTACCGTCACGCGGAGTTCTTCCGCGACACGCCGAGCCAGCGGCATCCAGACGCCGCGTGTCGCCACGAACTCCGCCCGACGGCCCGCCCCCGACACCCCGACGCGCACCGACTCACCCGGACACGGAGGTGCGACGGAACACCGGATGCCAGAGTTCAAGCCCGAGGCCGCAGATAACCCCGCACGAACTCGGCGAACAGCGCCGGCATGTCGACCGACTCGTCGAGGAGCCACTGCTGCTGCAGGCCGTCCATCACCGCGCTCAGCAACCGCGCGGCATGCTCGGGGTCGATGTCGGCGCGCACCTCGCCGGCGGCCTGTCCCGCGCGCAGCAGCTCGGCGGCGGTCTCGGCACCGTGTCGGTACCGCGCAGCGAAGGCCGCGTGCGAGGGATGCGCGGGGTCCCCCGCCTCGGCGACGACCAGGGTGTAGAGCGAGGTGAGGCCGCGAGTGGTCGCGTTGTGCGCGACGACCTTCTGCATCTGCTCGACGAGGGTGTGCTCGTGCGGATCGCCGGCCGCCGCGCGGACGCGCTCGTCACGCTGGCGCAGCACCTCGGCAAACAGCTCCTCCTTGGAGGCGAAGTGATGCATGAGGCCCGCGGGGGTGAGGCCGACGCGCGTGGCGACCTCACGGAGCGAACCGGCCGTGACACCCGACCGCCCGAAGACCACGACGGCTTCATCGACGATGCGCTGCCGCGTCTGCTGCCCCTTGGCGTAACTGCCGCGGCGCGCGCGGGGAGGGGGTGCGTCGGTCATCGGCATCCTCTCCCCCGCCCCGGGCACACCGATGCCCGGCACCTCCGCGAGGCACCGGGCATCGAGCGATCGAGCCGTCAGGGACGCGAAGCGCCCCACGACGAGCCGAAGACCTGCTGCTCGATGGCGGGCCGGAGGTTCTGCTCCATCCTGTCATCGACCATGTAGTCCTTCAGCGAGCCGCCCGTCAGCGCGTTGCCGATCGCCGCCATGATCATCGACTGATCCAGCGACAGGTACCGCTCGGCGACCGTGCCGCTCTTCACCGCGACCGCGTCGTAGAAACCGCCGGGGCCATAGGCGCCGAGCTTCTTCTCGAGGCCGCGCAGGTTCTTCAGCACACCGGCGCGGTCGTAGGGCAGGGCGAGGAACGCGGCGTGCGGCGTGACGACACCATCGCCGAACGTCGGGTTCGGGTTCGTGCCCTCCGAGCAGCCGGGGCGGTCGACGTCGACGTCGGTCTTCTCGGCATCCGAGGTGTACCCGTCGGAGCGGATGCCGGCGATGTCGACGCCGTATTCGGCATACCCGCCGAACGGGTTGCTGGCGGGCGAGAAGCCCCAGTACCCGTAGCCGGCCTCGTCGAGGCCGTGACGCTTCTGCACCTCGACGGTGATCGGGTGGTTGACGCCCCACGAGCGCGGGCCCCACTCAGCTTCGGGGATGAGCAGATCGGGCATGAGCGCCTCGAACATGCTGCCTCCCCAGCTCGGGACGAAACTCATGCCGTCATAGGAATAGACGCCCTCGAAGACATCGACACCGTCGTAGGTGCGGGTGTCGCCGGTGGGCAGCTGCTCCTGCCACGCCCAGTCGCAGCCCGCGGGCATCGTGCGGTGCGTGCCGTACAGACCGGATGCCGGGATGGAGCCCTCCGCGATGCCGAGGTAGGTCGCGATGCGACTCTCGCTCACCGTCGTGTCGTAGTGGTGGCACGTGTAGAACGCCGTCTCGCCGCTGCCGTTGTACATCGGCGCCTCGACCGCGCAGCCGTCACCGGGAGGGGCCTCCCAGAAGCCGCCACGGTTCGTTCCGGCCGGCAGGCCCGCAGCCCCCGCGGTGTCGAAGAAGGCCGAGAAGTCCATCGACTCGTACAGCGCGTCGGCGCGGTCCGCGAGCGTCGGCTCCGCCTCGCGAACGATCCGCAGGCCCGCCGCGAGCCAGCCGTTGTCGACCGTACTGAGGAACGGGTGGATGACCTCGCCCGACGTCGGGAAGACCTCGAGCTTCGCGCCGGTGTCGGGGGCGTACCAGTTGTAATACATGCCGCTGCCCTCGTTGCGCTCCATCGTCTCGAGCGTCGCGACGGTGGCGGTGAGGCGCTCGCGCGCCTCGTCGGCGCTGATGATCGCGAGGTCGCGCGCGGTCACGGTCGACCAGAGGTAGCCGCCGATGTTGGTGGGCGAGGTGTATCCGGATGCCGTGGACTCATCGAGCGCGCCACCGATGTTGTCGTCGGGCAGGCCGGTGTTCTCGTGGGCCATCGCCGCGAGAGATGCCCAGGTGTCTGCGGCGTAGCGCTCGAGGTCGCGCGCGCCGGGGCCGGCGTGCGCGGGCGGTCCGGCATGACCCGGGGGTCCGGGCTTCTCGGTCGCGGCGGAGGGCGGCGCGGCGACGGCAGGGGATGCCGCGGCGAAACCGCCCAGGACGAGTCCGACGATCGCGGTGGATGCCGCGAGGGTGTGCTTCATGACTGCTCTCCTCATCGAAAGCGCTCCGGGGGGATGTGGAGCTCGCTGCTCAAAAACCTTACACATGTCAGGTTTCTCGTCAACCCATGGGCCTCGACGTGGGGCCTCGGTGTGGTGGCCGGGTTCGTTCCCGGACCGTCACGCGGAGTCCAGAGCCAACACGCCGGGACACCGGCATCCCGATCCGGCGTGTCGCCCACGAACTCCGCCCGACGGCACACCCCCGACCACCCCCGGGCCCACGAACTCCGCCCGACGGCACACCCCCGTCCACCCGCCACAACCAGCCCGAGCCGCGCACCCGGACCGTCACGCGGAGTCCAGAGCCAACACGCCGGGCCACCGGCATCCCGATCCGGCGTGTCGCCCACGGACTCCGCCCGACGGCACGCCCCCGTCCACCGGCCATTACCAGCCCGAGCCGCGCACCCGGACCGTCACGCGGAGTCCCGACCCGACACGCCGGGCCACCGGCATCCCGAACCGGCGTGTCACCCACGAACTCCGCCCGACGGCACACCCCCGACCACCCCCGGACCCCACGAACTCCGCCCGACGGCACACCCCCACCCCCCCCTACCCACGAACTCCGCCCGACGGCACGCCCCGGGACCGCGCCGCTGCCGCCCGCCGTCAGTCCGCCGGCGCGTGCGCCTGCAGGAACTCGTACATCTCCGTCGTGTCGACGCCCGGGAACGCCCCCGTCGGCAGGGTCGCGAGCAGCGTCCGCGGCGTGCGGACGTTCGGCCACGCCTGCCCGCGCCACGTGGCCTCGAGGTCGGCGGGAGGGCGGCGGCAGCACGTCTCGACCGCGTGCCGCGACACACCGCGATTGGGCGTATCCCGACCCCGGAACCACCGCGTGTCGTCGAAGCGCACGCCCACACTCACCGAGTGCGCGCCCTCGCTCGACTGCTCCACGCGCGCGGTGCACCAATACGTCCCGTTGCCCGTGTCGGTGTACTGGTAGTACGGGTTGAAGAGGTCGTCCTCCTCGAACACCACGCGACTCGTCCACCGACGGCAGCACATCTGCCCCTCGATCGACCCGAGGCGATCGGTGGGGAAATTCACGTCATCGTTCTCGTACGCCTTCGTGATCGTCCCCGACTCGTGCACCTTGAGGAAGTGCACCGGGATGCCGAGATGCACCGTCGCGAGATTCGTGAAGCGGTGCGCGGCCGTCTCGTACGACACTGAGTAGGCGTCGCGGAGGTCCTCGATGCTGATCGTGCGCCGCTCCTTGGCCTCGCGAAGCGCGGCGACCACGTGCGCCTCGGGCATCAGGAGTGCGCCGGTGAGGTAGTTCGTCTCGACGCGCTGACGGAGGAACTCGTCGTAGCTCGTCGGCTCGCCGTGCCCGAGGATCCGGCTCGACAGCGCCTGCAGCACCGCCGCGCGCGGATCGCCCTTCGCGACCTTCGTCGACAGGTACAGCCGGCCGTTCTTCACGTCGGCGATGCTGCGCGTCGACGACGGCAGGTCGGGCACGTAGTGCAGCGTGAAGCCGAGGTGCGCGGCGATGTCGCTCGCCCCGCGCTGCGTGAGGGGCCCGCCGGGATGCTCCACCGCTTCGAGGATTCCGGATGCCACGCGCTCGAGCTCCGGGAAATGGTTGTCCTGCGTGCGCATGAGGCGACGGAGGGCGACGTTCGCGCGTCGGGCCTCCTCGGGCGTCGCCGACCGCTCCTCCCGGAGGCGCTCGATCTCGGCCTGGAGAGCGAGCATCGCGGCGAGCGCCTCGTCCGGCACCGACCGCCCCACGCGGAACGGCGCGATCCCGAGCGCTTGGAAGGTCTGCCCGCGCATCGCCCGCTCCACCGAGAGCTCGAGAGTGGCGCGGGCGTCGAGGGGCTCGGCATCCAGGATCTGATCGAGCTTGCACTCCAGTGCCCGCGCGATCGCCTGCAGCAGCGTGAGCTTCGCCTCACGGCGACCGTTCTCGATCATCGACATCTGACTGGGCGCGCGACCGACCGCTCCGGCGAGGTCGTCGAGCGTCATGCCGCGCGCGGTGCGCAGTTGTCGGATGCGTCGGCCGATGGTGAGCGTGTCCACTCCCTCATCGTCGAGCGGGAGGGATGCCGCGGGAATCGAGACGCCGGTGTCCATACCGGCAGGTTCTCACAGAAGCGGAAGATCGCGCGATCTTCACAACGCGAATGTCGAAAACCGGGGTTGTTCTTCGCCCACAGTGGTCGTCACGGGCACCGAAGCCCCACATCCGAAGGAGAAGCTCATGACGATCCAGGCCACCCCCGCGCAGCCGCCGCTCCGCCCCGGCGACCAGACCGAGACCGCCGCCGAGCTCCGTGCCGCTTGGGATGCCGACCCCCGCTGGGACGGCATCGAGCGCACGTTCTCGGCCGACGACGTCGTCCGCCTGCGCGGCAGCGTCCGCGAGGAGTCGACGCTCGCCCGCCGCGGAGCGGAGAACCTCTGGAACCTCCTGCACACCGAGGAGTACGTGCGAGCCCTCGGCGCTTACACAGGCGGGCAGGCCGTGCAACAGGTCCGCGCGGGCCTGAAGGCGATCTACCTCTCCGGGTGGCAGGTCGCCGCCGACGGCAACCTCGCCGGTCAGACCTACCCCGACCAGAGCCTGTACCCCGCCAACAGCGTGCCCGCGGTCGTCCGGCGCATCAACAACGCGCTGCTCCGCCAGGACCAGATCGAGCGCGCCGAGGGGGAGATCACCCAGGACTGGCTCGCCCCGATCGTCGCCGACGCCGAGGCCGGCTTCGGCGGACCCCTGAACGCCTACGAGCTCGCGCAGTCGCTGATCCAGGCGGGGGCCGCCGGCATCCATTGGGAAGACCAGCTCGCGAGCGAGAAGAAGTGCGGTCACCTCGGCGGAAAGGTGCTCGTGCCGATCCAGCAGCACATCCGGACCCTCAACGCCTCGCGCCTCGCAGCCGACGTCGCGGGCGTGCCGACGGTGATCATCGCGCGCACCGACGCGCTGGCCGCCGACCTGCTCACGAGCGACATCGACGAGCGCGACCGCGAATTCCTCACCGGCGAGCGCACGAGCGAGGGCTTCTACCGGGTGCGCCCTGGTCTGGATGCCGTGATCGCGCGCGGCCTCGCGTTCGCCCCCTATGCCGACCTGCTGTGGGTCGAGACCGGGGAGCCCGATATCGAGCTCGCCCGCCGCTTCGCCGAGGCGATCCACGCCCGCTTCCCGGGCAAGAAGCTCGCGTACAACTGCTCGCCGAGCTTCAACTGGAAGCGCCACCTCGACGACGCGCAGATCGCGACGTTCCAGGCGGAACTCGCGGCGATGGGCTACGCCTTCCAGTTCATCACCCTGGCCGGCTTCCACGCCGTGAACCACTCGATGTTCGACCTCGCCCGCGGTTACGCCGAGCGCGCCATGAGCGCGTACGTCGAACTGCAGGAGGCCGAATTCGCCGCCGAAGCCGACGGCTACACCGCGACGCGCCACCAGCGCGAAGCGGGCACCGGCTACTTCGACGTCGTCTCGACCGCGCTCAACCCCGACAGCGCCACTCTCGCCCTCGCCGGCTCCACCGAGACGGCCCAGTTCCACTGACCCCCTGTTCTCCGTCCCACCCCCGTCGAGTGTCCAAGACACGCCGTAATCCACCCCTCTGTTACGGCGTGTTCTGGACACTCAACACTTCGCGGCCGCGAGCCGCCAGGGGACGCCACCGACACAGAAAGCCACGACCATGACCCTCATCACCTCTCCCCCGCCCACCCCGACCCGCGCGAGCACCGACGGATCCCGGATGCCGAGCGCTCCGGCATCCATCCCGCACCTGCGCCTCGAGCGCCCCCTCGAAGGACGGGATGCCGAGATCCTCACCCCCGCGGCGATCGCCTTCGTCGCCGAGCTCCACGACCGCTTCGCGCGGCGCCGGCACGACCGCCTAGCCGCGCGCGAGCGCCGGCGCTTCGAGATCGGCACGGGCGACGACCCGCACTTCCGCGCTGACACCGCGCACATCCGCGACGACCCATCGTGGCGTGTGGCCGGCGCGGGCCCGGGCCTCGAAGACCGCCGCGTCGAGATCACCGGACCCACCGACCCGAAGATGACCATCAACGCGTTGAACTCCGGTGCGCGGGTGTGGCTGGCCGACCAGGAGGATGCCACCTCCCCCACCTGGCGGAACGTCATCGGCGGACAGCTCTCGCTGTTCGACGCGATCCGCGGGCAGCTGTCGTTCACGAGCCCCGAGGGCAAGCGCTACGAGGTCACCGCCGAGCGCACCCCGACGATCGTGATGCGCCCGCGCGGTTGGCACCTGCCCGAGAAGCACGTGACGTTCATCGACCGGTCGGGCCGCGAGCTGTCGGCATCCGGATCCCTCGTCGACTACGGGCTGTACGTGTTCCACAACGCGCACGCGCTGATCGCCGCGGGCCGCGGGCCGTACTTCTACCTGCCGAAGATCGAGTCGGCCGAGGAGGCACGACTGTGGGATGACGTGTTCTCGTTCACCGAGGAGCGTCTGGGTCTCGCGCACGGCACGATCCGTGCGACCGTGCTGATCGAGACGCTGCCCGCGGCGTTCGAGATGGAGGAGATCCTCTTCGCCCTCCGCGACCACTGCGCGGGGCTGAACGCCGGGCGCTGGGACTACATCTTCTCGATCATCAAGACCTACCGCGGGCGCGGGGCGCGGTTCGTGCTCCCCGACCGCAGCGAGGTCACCATGACGGTGCCGTTCATGCGGGCCTACACCGAGCTGCTCGTGCGGACCTGCCACAAGCGGGGCGCGTACGCGATCGGCGGGATGAGCGCGTTCATCCCCAACCGCCGCAAGCCCGAGGTGACCGAGGCGGCGTTCGAGAAGGTCGCCGCCGACAAGCGCCGCGAGGCCGGTGACGGTTTCGACGGCACGTGGGTGGCACACCCCGACCTCATCCCGGTGGCGCGCGCCGAGTTCGACGCCGTGCTCGAAGAGCGCGAGAACCAGCTGCACCGTACGCGCGAGGAGGTGGCGGTCGATCCCGCCGACCTGCTCGACCTGCGGATCGGCCTCCCCGTGACGACGGCGGGCGTGCGCGGCAACGTCTCGGTGGCGATCCGCTACATCGAGGCGTGGCTGCGGGGCCTCGGCGCCGTGGCGATCGACGACCTCATGGAGGATGCCGCGACCGCCGAGATCTCGCGCTCACAGATCTGGCAGTGGATCCACCAGGACCGCGAGACCGCCGAGGGTGACACGATCACCCGGTCCTTCGTCGAGGGCCTGCTCGACGAGGTGCTGGCCGAGGTGCCGCGCACCGACGGCGACCGCTTCGACGACGCCGCCGCGGTGTTCCGCGAGGTGGCTTTGCGTCCGGAGTTCCCGGCGTTCCTCACCCTGCCAGCATACGCGAAGTACCTCGACTGACGCCGGCCGGAGCCGCGAGCCCCCTCCCCGTCTCGGGAGGGGGCTCGTGTCACGCCGTCGCCGCGGAGCGGAAGCGTCGGGGCTTGCCCTCGCCGAGGTCGATGAGGCGGTCCACGCGCGCGACCTCGACCGGCTGCGCGAGCAGCACGACGAGAGCCTCACGGATCCGCGCGGCGTCACCACCGACCACCGTCACCTCGACCGGGCCCCCGGCGCTTTGCACGACCGACCAGCCGAGCGCGCCGTGGCTCTGCAGCTGCTGGGTGAGATCGACCGAGGGAACGCGCACGCCGGAACCGGTGACGAACTCGGTGTGCTCGCGCCCCTCGAGATCGGCGATCCCGACCGCACCATCGGGGAATCGCACGAGACGCCCCACGTCGCCCGTGCGATACCGTACGAGCGGGAGCAGCGGGTTCTCGCCCGCCGTCACCGTGATCTCGCCCATCTCGCCTTCGGGCACCGGGTCGCCCGCGGCATCCAGGATCTCGACGAGCACGCGCCGGTCCAGCACCCGGAACGGCCCGTCGTCGGTGCGCGCGGCGATCGGTCGCGTCTCGTGGAGGCCGTAGACGTCGATGACCGGGCACGCGAACGCGGTCTCGAGCTCGGCACGCAGGGGCCGCGACAACGCCATCGCGCCCGAGAACAGGGCGAGCGGCCGCAGCACCTCGCGCAGATCGTCGCTCAGCAGCTCGGCGAGGCTCGTCGGGTTGCCCGAGATCACCTGCGGGTTCGCGTCCGCGAGGAATCGGGAGCGATCGGATGCCGCGCGCCAGGCGCGCGCGTCGAGGTTCACGCGCGCCATCGCCCGGTGGGCGAAGCCGCTGATCAGCGAGATGTAGGTGAACGCCTGGCGCTGCTGCAGCACCCAGACGAGCGCGAGGCGCTCGGCATCCGGGGTCCACTCGACACCCGCACGGCGGGCGAGATCGACGAGGAGGTGGAAGCCCCGGGCGACCTCTTCGACGTCGTCGGGGATGACGAGCGCAGCTCCCGTCGAGCCCGAGCTCGTGCCGTGCAGCATGCGGTCGAGGTCGGCGTCGAGCGGCACGAACGCCGAGACGTCGGCCGCGAGATCGGCGCGGGCGATCGAGGGGAAGTCCGCGAGGGTGCGCAGCCCCGTGTGCCCCCGATAGAACGGGAGCTTCCGCGCCGTCGCGAGGTGCTCGTCGAGCCAGCCCTCGAGCGGAAGCGGCGTACGCGTGCGCTCGATCGCCTCGGCGGTGAGCCGGTCGCCGGTCGCGTGCACCCAGGCGGGCGCGGAGGGGTGGGTGCGCCAGCGGCGGAGGCGTTCCGCGGCGGGGGCGTCGAGGGTCGGCCAGCGCTCGGCATCCGTGAGCACCGCCGCGGAGCCCGGGCGGTACTCGCCGAGCGCGAGCGGATCGTCGGGGTCGGGCGCCGTCCCCGACTGCCGCCCACCGCCGTCGCTCCGCGCCGGGGCCATCGGGGCAGGTGCCGGCACCTTCGGCACGCCGCCGATGCCGCGGGACGGGTCTCCGCTGTCACTCCCCGCCACCGTTTCGGAGGCAGTCGGAAGGCCGCGGGGCTCACTCACTGGAGTACCTCGCCGCCGCCTCCCTCGCCCGGGCCTCGGCGAGCCGCCGCGCGATCTCTTCGCGGTGCTCGTACGCGGCGTAGGCCTCGGCGAGCGCGCTGCTGCGCCGGAGCGAGTCGCGCGCCTGCCAGAGCGCTTGCGCGGTCGCGCGATCCTCTCCCGCGGGGACGAACCCGGCCCACAGCAGGAAGGTGCGTGCCGCTTCCTCCCGGCGTTCGTCGTCGGCGAGCCAGTCGAGCGGATCGACGACCGGTGCGACCCGGAGCCCGAGGGAGTCGACGGCGCGGAGCGCCCACGGCCCGGCGAGGGTCGGGCGGAAGGGCTCGACGATCTCCTCGCTCGCGAGGAGCCAGAGCCCGATCGCCGCGCCGCGGCGCACCCGGGCATCGTCGGCGTAGGCCGCAGAAGCGCACTCGGCACCCGCGATGTCGCCCGACAGCGCCCTGATCGACACGTCGTCGTCGAGGAACGACCGCGGCACACTCGACAACCGTGCGGCGACCGCGTCGAGCGCGGGCCCGGGGCGCGCGAGCGACCAGGTCTCACCCTCGGGCGGGGCCATGCTCGCCCAGACCTTCAGGAGTTCGTCGGCGTCAGCCATTGAGCACCTCCGCCAGGGTCGCGCACGCCGCGGGGGCGTCGTCCATCGTCTCGAGATACAGCGTCTCGTAGCCGGCGGCCCGCGCGAGCGGCTCCACCTGCCGCGACCGGTCGAGGACGACGAGCGTGCCGGTCGACAGCGTGGACCGCACCTGGGCCGCCACCCCGGCTCGGTCGGGATCGCCCGCCCCGAACATCGACACCAGGCCGTCGTCCGAGAGCACGACGAGATGGCGACGATCCTCGGCGCTCGCCGATCCCCGCCCCGCGGCGCGGCGCTCGAGCAGGTCGAGCGGGAAGGTCGTCCCGCCGCCGAAGAAGTGGGCGAGGTCGCGAACGACGCGGACCGGGTCGTGCGTGAAGTCCTCGCTGCCGGCGACCTGCCCGGGGCCCGAGAAGCTCGCCATGCGGACCCGGCCGCCGCCCCGCAGGATCGACAGCGCCAGGATCGTGCCCGCCAGCACAGCGGGTGACCCCGATCGAGGGTTCGGCATCGATCCGGACGAGTCGATGTACAGGTCCAGCGTGATGCTCGCCTCGCGCGGCACCGGCTCGTCGGCGAGGAAGGAGCGCCGACGGGTCGTGATGCCGGGGACGATGACGCCCCCGGCGCGCAGGGTCGCGGGCCAGTCGAGATCGGCCAGGTCGTCGCCGGTCTCCCACGTCTCGACGGGGCCGGGCAGTTCTTCGGCCGGCGTCGACGGTGCGCGCTGCGTGAAGGGACGCACCCATCGCGCGGCCTCGGAGCGGTACCACGCCGCGATCACGGCATCCTGGTCCGCGCCCGCGTACAGCTCGAGGGTCTCCGCGATGCCGAGCGCCTGTCCCGACCCGTTCCCCGCGGACCGTGCCGTGCCCGGCCCACGTCCGGTCGGCACAGGGAGAGGTGCCTGGAGACGGCGATCCGCCAGGACGCGACCGAGCTCGGCCGCGCCCGGGGGAGCCCCGTCGGCGGAACACGCGCCTCCCGGCATCCCTGCCCCGGACGCGCGCTCCGCGACGACATAGGGCGCCATCAGCACCCCGAAGCGCAGGGCGCCCGAGACGGCATCACCGGCGAACGTGCGCACGAGCTCGGCCAGCGTGTCGGCGTCCAGGCCGGGTCGGGTGATGGTGGCTTCCGCGAGCTCGCGCGCCGCCTGTTCGGCCTCGGCGCGGGCCTCGCGCATCCGATCCTCGCGGCCGCGATAGCTCCCTCGGCTCTTCTCCTTCTCGCGGTGCTCGGTGGCTGCCCGCGGCGGAGGAGCCGGCGGCGGATCGATCGCGCACAGCGTCCCACCCGGCAGATTCCACAGCAGCTCGTACGTCCGCAGGTACACCCACCAGAGCCGACCGCCGGTGTCGCGTGAGGCGCGGTAGAGCGCTCGCGACAGCCGCACGATGCCCGGCTCACCCGCTCCGTCGCGCCGCCGCTGCAGCAGGGCCACCCGGGCGTTGACGAGCAGGTCGGTCCACAGGTTCGACAGCATCGCGACATCGTCGTCTCGCACCGAGCTCGCTCCCGCCGCGACGAGAGTCCGCGCCAGCTGGTGGCGGATCTTCAGCGAATCCAGACGCGTCCCGGGGGCGAGGGCGTGGTGACCGAGCTCGTGCGCGAAGACGCTCTCCATCTCGCCCGCGCCGCCGAGCTCGGCCACCATGCGCGGGTCGACGACGATCGCCGGGGGAAAGCTGAACCATGCCGGGGCCCCGTGTCGGCGTCCCGCTCCGGGCTGCAGCTCGGCGTCGTGCATGTGCACGCCCCAGAGCTCCTGCGCGCTCTCCCACGCGCGGCGGACGTCCCCCTCGAGCGCGGCCGTCTTCACGCGAGGCCCCGTCACGCGGGCTCCGCGACGTAGATCCACGCGAGGTACGACTCGGCGAAGGTGAGGAGGGATGCCGTGGGCCCCGCGCCCCGTCCGAGCGCCGTCAGCGGCTCCCCCTCGAGCGCGACGAGTCGCGAGCCCCACACATCGGCGTCGACGCGCCACCAGCGCTCCCCCGCGCGCACGGCGAAAGCGCCGTCGTCGTGCAGCGGTCTCGGGTCGGTGGGCGGGGCGGTCCACGCACCCCCGAGCCCGGCGAAGCCGCCGACCGCACACACGTACCCGCGCTGGCCCGCGCGACCCGGCCACCAGAAGCGGTCGGTGCGCTGGCGCTCGGCGAACGCGCTGAGCTCGCCCTCGGCGATACCCAGCGCGGCCGCGGCCGCGGCCGGCGGGACCTCGGGGAGGTGAGCGAGGGCGTCGTCGCGGAGGCCCAGCACCCCGGCACGCCAGCCCGCGATCCCCGCGAGGGCGACGACGAGATCGCTCGGCCCATCGACCGGCAGCATCGCCTGCCCGGCGGCGAGCCCGTGCCAGAACCGCTCGGCGGACCCGCCCGCCGACTCGACGTTGATCCCCGCGCGCTCGAAGTCGAGCCCCGGGACGTCGGTCGGCACCCCGGTCGGCGGCTCGGTGTCGGCGAGATGCCCGGGGCGACGGATCACGCCCGCCCCTCGACCCAGCGGAGGTAGGCGGTGTACCGCTGGTGCAGGTACTTGAGCGCGGTCAGGTCGTCGAAGTCGCGGCCGTACAGCTTGCCCGAGGTCGACGCGGCGCGCAGGCGCGCCTCGACCGCCGTCAGGCGCCGCGAGGCCTCGACGGCGGAGACCCCGTCGAGTCCGGCATCCAGTTGCGCGAGAAGCTCTCCGACCGGATCCTGACGTCCGCGTCCGAGCGCGTCGTACTGCCGGCACGACTCGGCGAACAGATCGCTCAGCCAGCTCATGAGGTCGGTCGACAGCTCGCGCTCGACGCCGACGTCGAACCGCGGGTGCGTGGGGTTCGGCAGCAGCTTGCCCCGCAGCACGAAGGGCACCATCGCCGCGACGTCGGCGATCGAGACCTCGTCGCGCCCGCGGAACCACGCGACGGCCTTGGCGTACACGATGAGGGTCTGCAACGCGCGCACCGACAGCCCGTTCAGCGTCTGCGCGCCGAGGTCGGCCATGAGGTCGGCTCCCGAGTTCGCCTCGATCGTCTCGGCGACCTTTCCACCGGCGGTCGTGACGGTGTCCTTCGTGCGGTACTCGAAGCGTCGCCCGCCGCCCTGCACGAACTCGAAGTGACTGAGGAAGAACTCCAGTCGCCGCCGTACCTCGACGGGCACGGGCACCGCGCGGATCGCCGCCCGCATCGCGGTCTGCTCCTCGGGCGCGAAGACGAGCTCGGCGGGGACGTGCTCCTCGGGCTTCTCGCCGGCTTCGACGCGCGTGATCAGCTCGTCGAGGAAACGGCTGTTGAACCCGGCCGCGGGCACCGTGACGTCCATGCGGTCGCGGAGCGCCTGGATGACCGGGAACGTCCCCCCACCGGCGTCGTCGTTCGCTGTGAAGAACCAGCTCTCGACCCCCGACACAGGCGCCGTCTTCCTGAGCTGGTCGTGGCTCTCGACGTACCCCTCGGCGACCATCGTCAGCAGCGCCGACTGCGTCTTCGTGGGGATGCGATTGTACTCGTCGACGATCTTGACCGGCCGCGACAGCCAATCGCGCCACGCGACGCCGACCTCGGCGAGACTCGCGGCGTTCATGAGGTCCCGGGGAAGAGGGATGCCGACGAGGTCGCTGATCGTGAGCTGCGGCTGTCCCTGCTGCACCCCGCGGCGCACGTCGTCGGGCGTGGAGCCGGCGAGGACGCCCATGAGCACCGCGACGGTCGTCTTGCCGCGCCCCGGACCGCCGACGAGTAGGCACTTGCCCCCGACCGCGAAGCTCAACAGCGGAAGGAGGACGTTGGACGAGAACGACGCCTCGCTCGGCAGGGTCAGCTCGGCGCCCGCGTCGCCGAGGGCGTAGGCGAGCGGCGCGCCAGACGAGAACTCGACGTCGTAGTACGGCGAGATCACCGCGCGGTTGACGATCCAGTAGTAGGTCTGGCGGAGCTTCTCGTCGAGCGGCACCGCGACCGTCTCGGCGGTGTCACGGAACAGGTCGGCGGCCGTCATCGAGGCCGTCCCCTCCCCCGTTCCCGCCGTGGTGGGTGCCTGCGAGAGCTTGTGCCAGCGGTCCGCCATCGCGCCAGCCTAACCGCCGGCCCGCCGCCGGAGCTCCTCTTGCTCGGCGTGCGGTCGACCCTCCATGGGAGCGGCGAACGAGGTCGCTTCGGCCACCGCTCGACGGATGGCGGGGAGGGCGGATGCCACCCGCTCGGCGACCGTCCCTCGCACCTCGAGCCACGGCACCGGTTGCGCCGCGAGCACCTCGCGGAATCGTTCCTGCATATCGGCGCGGATGTGTTCGCCGTCGCGCATCCCGTCCTGAACGAAGGGGATCTCGTCTCCCGTGAGGACGTACAGCGCCGGGCGGTGCGCCGCGGCCCGCGCGAAGATGCGCGGTGCGGGCGTGCCCACGTACCGCTCGTGCCACAGGGCGGTGGCGAGCACGTCGGTGTCGCAGACCAGCACGGGACGCGGCGCCCGGCGAGCGGCATCCTGTTCCCAGACGATCTGCCGGTCGACGACGAGGTCGAACTCGTCGCTGCGCCAGGGGGCCTCGAGCCCGCCCTCGCGGGTCTCACTCAGCTCGCGACCGTACTCCGGCACCCAGAGCGTGCCGAGCTCGGCGGCGAGCGCCTCGGCGAGCGTCGTCGAGCCCGTCGACTCAGCGCCGAGCACGACCACGCGCGCGGCGAGGTCCGCGCGCACCGTCGGCGAGAGCTCGTGCCAGTGGGCGTCGAGGTCACCGCGGATGGCCGTTCCCGAGACGGGGTTGATGCGTCGACCGGGGTCGATCTGCACCCAGTCCGCGCCGAGGCGGCGCGCGAGTTCCGCCCCGTACTCGTCGGAGGTGAAGACGACGTCGACCGGTTCGTCGAGAAGCCCCGCGATGGTCGCGGTGTGCGCGTCCCACGCCGTGTCGGAGGCGAAGTCGACCGGGGTGTCATCGAGAAGATCGACCACGCGCACCGTCGGGTGGTCCGCGCGCACCCACGCGGCCCGCCTGTCGAGGGGGATCGACTCGACGGATGCCGCGATCACCTCGACCGTGACCTTCTCGCACGCGCGCACGGCCGAGCGGATGAGGTGTGCGTGCCCGACGTGGAGGGGGTAGAACTTGCCGACGACCACGCCGTGGCGGTAGCGGCGCTCAGGCACGGGCGTCCGCCGCGGGCACGGCATCCGACGACTCGCTCTGCACACGGCGCCACGACCACAGCCCGCTCACGCACAGCCCGATGAACAGGGCGTACAGCGCGGCGATGATCCACAGTCCGGTGGCGATCGAGAGCGCCACGAAGGCGACGTCCACACCGATCCACACGAACCAGTTCTCGATCCACTTGCGGTTGAGCATGTACTGCGCGACGAGGCTCGCCGAGGTGGTCGCGGCATCCGCCAGGGCGACCTGCGAATCGGTGAAGGTGGCGAGCACCCAGGTCAGCAGGGCCGTCCCCGCCACCGCGGCGACGATGAGCCAGGGCACGGCGCGCAGGGGTGTCCGGGCGACGTACTCTCGGTCGTGTTCGACCCCGCGCGTCCAGCGCCACCACCCGTGCACACCGAGCACGAGGTAGACCACCTGCAGGGCGGCGCTGGCGTAGAGTCCGGCCGGCACGAACACCATGAGGAACACGAGGTTGTTCGCGATCCCGATCGGGTACGTCCACACGTTCCTCCGTGCGGCCAGCAGCACACACGCGGCGCCCGTCGCGAAACCGAGGATCTGCGTCCACTCGGTCAGAATCCACTCGATCACCCGTCGAGCCTAGGTGCGACGATGAAGCGACACGCGCTTCGTGACCCGGTGTCTCCTCAGTCCTCCGCGGTCCACAGCTCGACGCCCATCTCGGCGATCGCCGCCGCCGCACTCTCGGGCAGCTCGGCGTCGCTCACGATGACGTCGAGCGCGTCGAGGGGCACGACCCGGAAACGCTCCGCGGTGCCGTACTTCGTGCTGTCGGCGACGAGGGCGCCCGAGGTCGCGGCATCCAGAACCGCTCGCTTCAAGACGACCTTGTCGAGCTCGGGGGTCGTCAACCCGTGCGCGGTGTCCCAGGTTCCGGTGCTGAGGATCGCGAGGTCGAGGGTCATGGCCGAGACGGTGGCGGCGGCGAGGGCGCCGCTCGACGAACCGCTCGCGGCATCCACGACCCCTCCGGTGTGGATGACCTCGATCGCGGGGTGCGCGTACAGCGCCGAGACGGTGAAGAAGTCGTTGGTCACCACGGTCAGTCCGCGCCGCGCCGTCAGATGGGGAACGAGCGCTTGACACGTCGTCCCCGCGTCGATGAAGACGGTCATGTCGTCCGTGATCAGCGCGGCGGCTCGACGGGCGACGGCCTCCTTGCGCGGGAGCTCGAGCACCGCGCGAGAACCCCGCTCGCGCGGGGGCTCCACACCGGTGCGTTCGCGAAGGCGCACGCCGCCCTGCACGGCATCCACAAGACCCTCGTCCTCGAGCGCGGCGATGTCGCGTCGCACGGTCATGTGCGACACCCCCAGCGACGAGGCCAGGTGACGGATGCTGAGAGCCCCCGCTCCGCGCAGGAGACGCATCAGTTCGCGCTGACGCTGTTCCGGGATGAGGGGTGGCGGTGTCGACATCCCTCCGAGCCTAAGCCTCCGCGGACATGAGACATCGTGTTCTACCGTGTGAATTTTCGTGATACCGTGTGCAACGATGTTAAAGAAGCACGAAGTCCTCTCCGCCGTCGTCGACACCGGCGTGGTTTTGATCGTCCGCCTCGATTCCCCCGACGAGGCGCTCGCCGTCTCTCGCGCCGCCGTCGCCGGTGGCATCCGGGCCCTCGAGATCACCCTCTCGGTGCCGCGGGCGCTCGAGGTCGTGCGCACCCTCGCCGACGAGTTCGGGGATCACGTCGCCGTGGGCGTCGGAACGGTTCTGGATGCCGAGATGGCGGTCGCGTCGGTGCAGGCCGGCGCGCGCATGCTCGTGAGCCCGAACCTGAACCCCGACATGATCCGCGCGGCCAATCGGTATCAGGCGCTCACGATCAGCGGGGCGTTCACCCCCACCGAGATCGTCGCCACCATGGAGGCCGGCGCCGACATCGTCAAACTGTTCCCGACCGAGATCGCCGGCCCCGATTACCTGCGCACGGTCATGGCGCCGCTCGCGCACGCCCCGATCCTCCCGGCAGGCGGCGCCACGCGCGACAACGTCGGCGACTGGTTCGGCGCCGGGGCCCTCGCGGTCGGCGTCGGAAGCGCCATCACGAAGGCCGCCCGCCCGACCGGCGACATGGCCGACGTCACCCGAGCAGCGGCGGACTTCCTCGCCGCCGTGGCGAGCGTCCGCACGCCGCACTGACCCCCGCGGCGGACCGCGACGTCCGCCGTCACCCGATCACGAAGGAGTGGACCATGAGCGAGACGACGGCTGACGCGCCGGTGCTCACGCGCGACGAGAAGAAGACGATCCGGATCCGATGGTTCCTGGTCGGCTTCCTGATCCTCGGCGGGGTGGTGAACTACCTCGACCGATCGACCCTCAGCGTGGCGAACACCACGATCGCCGGAGAGTTCGGGCTCGACCCGCTCGCGATGGGTCTGCTGCTGTCGGCGTTCTCGTGGCCGTACGCGATCGCGAACCTCCCCGCCGGTTACCTCGTCGACAAGTTCGGGCCCAAGAAGATGTTCGCGTTCGCCGCGGGCGCGTGGTCTCTCGTGTCGATCGTGACCGCGGCCGCGAACTCCTTCGGCGTGCTCTACGCCTGCCGCGTCGCCCTCGGCATCACCGAGTCGCCGTTCTTCACCTCGGCGCTGAAGGTCAACGAGCGCTGGTTCAACAAGTCCGAGCGGGCGCTCCCGGTCTCGCTCGTCAACACGGGCTCGCAGATCGCCAACGCGATCGCCCCGCCGCTGCTGACCTTCCTTCTGCTGACGATGAGCTGGCGCGGGATGTTCATCATCGTCGGAGCCTTCGGCATCGTCGTCGCCCTCGTGTGGCTGCGCATCTACCGCGACCCGACCCTGAAGGAGCAGGCGCTCATCAAGGGCGCCGAGGCCGAGGCGCGCGTCGCCGCATCGGTCGAGAAGGTCGGCTGGGGACGCCTGCTGCTGCAGTCGAACACCTGGTTCATGGTTCTCGGCGCCTTCGGCATCTTCTACACCGTGTGGGTCTACCTCACCTGGCTCCCCAGCTACCTGCAGACCGCCCGCGGCTTCAGCCTCGCCCAGAGCGGGTGGCTCGCGTCGCTGCCGTTCCTCTGCGGCATCATCGGCGTGATCTTCGGCGGCTGGCTCTCGAACCGGCTCGTCCGCCGCGGTGTGAACACCGTCCGCGCGCGCAAGATCCCGATCGTCGGCGGGGCGATCCTCGCCGCCGCGGCGGTGCTCCCCGTCGCGTACGTCGACAGCACCCCGCTCGCCATCGTGCTGCTGTCGGTCGGCTACTTCGCCTCGCAGGTGCCGATCGGGTGCCTCTGGACCCTCGCCTCCGACGTCGCGCCGTCGAACCAGGTCGCCTCTCTCGGCGCCATCCAGAACTTCGGCGGATTCATCGGAGCGGCCGTCGCCCCCGTGGTCACCGGGGCGATCCTCACCTCCACGGGAGGCAACTACACGACGGTGTTCCTCATCGGCGGAGTGCTGCTGCTGGTCGGCGCCCTGTCGTACGGACTGTTCGTCAAGGACCGCTCCGCCGCGGCATCCTGATTCCGCGCGGGGAGGACGACCTCTCGTCCTCCCCGCCCTCCGGGAGGAACCCCATGACCGCACGACTGTTCTTCGTGATCGGCCCGGCCGGCAGCGGCAAGTCGACCGTGAGCACCCTCATCGCCCGCCGCATCGGTGCCGCGTACCTCGACAAGGACTCCGTCGCCACCGCCTTCACCGAGGCTCTCCTCGAGGCCGCGGGGAGCGACAAGAACGAACGCGACAACAACCCCTACTACCAGGACGTGGTGATGGGGCTGGAGTACGCGACGCTCCTCCGCCTCGCCGGCGACAACCTGCGCCTGGGCAACGATGTCGTGCTCGACGCCCCCTTCGTGCGGTACTTCCCGGAAGAGGACTACCTCGAGCGCGCCGCAGCCGCGCACGACTGGCCCGCCGATGTCGTCATCACCGTGGTGCACGTGACGGTCGACGGTGCCCTCGTCCGGGACCGCGTCGATTCGCGCGGCTACGGCCGCGACGCCTGGAAGCTCGCCCACTGGGACGAGTTCTGGGCCACGGCGCAGGCCGCCGACTGCCGGTGGCGGGGCGCGCACCACGTGCTCTTCGACAACAGTGCGTCCGGCGCCGATCCCGCCGCGCTCGAGGCCGCTCTGGCCGCCTTCGTCTGAGCCGGCTCTCGCGACCGAGCGATCAGGGACGCGCCGGGTCGATCGGCGTGAACCGCCGCAGCCCCGCGCGCGAGCTCAGCCGCGAGGCGGCGAGCGACCCCGCCACCGCGAGGAAGATCGGCAGCAGCAGGGTGAAGCCCGTGTCGGTGAACTCGATGATCAACGCGATCGCGGTGAAGGGCGCCCGCATGTTGGATGCCAGGAACGCGGCCGCCGCGACGATCGCGAGCGCCGTGCCGTCGGCGCCCGGCCAGATCAGTGCCCACCCGGCCGCCGCGGCCGCGCCCAGCGCCGCACCGATCGCGACGGAGGGCTGGAGCGTGCCGCCGATCGCCCCCGAACCCAGCGAGATCGTCGTCGCGACGTACTTCAGTAGAGCGAGCAGGAGCAGCAGGAGCGCGGGCTGCGACAGGTCGAAGCCCGCGGTGGCCAGGGCGCGACCGTTGCCGAGGATCAGCGGGAAGAACGCCCCGAGCACCCCCACGGCCGCGAACGTCACGGGCAGGACGACGAGCAGTTTCCAGCCCGTCGGCCGGAAGCGTCCGAGCGCCTTGGTCACGGTCGCGAAGCTCGTTGCGCCCCAGCCCATGAGCGGGCCGATGAGGACGGCCGCCACGACGAGCGAGGCGTTCACCTCGAGCGCGGGCACCTCGTAGAGCGAACCGTCGCCGACGAGGGGGCGCGCGACGAGCGTGGCGATCGCGCTGACGGTCAGGGCGACGACCGCGCCGCCGACGCTGAACTGCGCGAGCAGGATCTCGATCGCGAACAGCGCACCCGCGAGCGGGACGTTGTAGACCGCCGCGAGACCGGCACCCGCCGCCGAGGCGATGAGGATGCGCCGCCACCGCGCGTCGAGGCCGAACCAGCCGACGATCTTCGAGCCCGCCATCGCGGAGAGCTCGCGCGGCGCGACCTCCTTGCCGATCGAGGCGCCGAGGGCCACCGAGGTCACCTGGATGACGGTGTCGGCGAGCGTCTCCCACCACGGCATCCGGGCGCCGTCGACTCCCTGCTCGACCGTGGCGAGCTTGCGACCGAATCGCCGCAGCAGATACCACCCGAGCGCGGCGACGACACCCGCCCCACCCACGGTGACGATCGGCAGCCACCACGGCGACGGCAGCGCGAGGCCGTCGAGGAACGGCCCCTCCTCGTGACCCCACACGAGGTGCTCGATCGAGTGCACGATCCACACGAGCAGCAGCACCGCGAGGCCGGTCGCCAGCCCGACGATCAGCGTGGCGAGGCCGAGCTTGGACAGCGCGAGGACGGCACGACGATGAGGGCGCGTCCGCGCCAGGGGCTCTGCTGTCACCCCGCAACGCTAACGGACCCGTGTGACCATCTCGTGACGCCGCCCGCCCGGCGTCTCGACCGCTCGCGCGGCGAGCGCGCTACGGTGACCCCATGGCCACTGCCCCCGCCTCCCCCCGGCGCCCCGCCGACGTCCTCGGCATCGTCGCGGTGATCCTCGCCGCCGTCCTGGTGATCCCGACGCTGTTCGTCTACGTCGTGGGCCTCGTCCCCGAGATGAACGCGATCTGGTGGATGGGCATCATCCTGCTCCCGCTGCTCTTCGCCGACGGGCTCCTCGTCATTGTGCTGTCCGTGATCGGCCTGATCGTCGCCGCACGCCGCGCGGGCCGACGCGCGTGGTCGATCGTGGCGCTGGGCCTCGGCATCCTGATGCTCGTTCCCGCCCTCCTCGTGCTGGTGCCCTGGCCGTCATGATCCTCGGCGCGCCAGCGCGAAAACATTAGGCTCTCCTTGTGACTTCCCGCGCCCCGCTCTCTCGCAAGCTCTCCGCCATCGCCGAGTCCGCGACCCTCAAGGTCGATGCCAAGGCGAAGGCCCTCCAGGCCGCCGGCCGCCCCGTGATCTCGTACGCGGCCGGCGAGCCCGACTTCGCCACCCCGTCGTTCATCGTGGATGCCGCCGCGAAGGCGCTGCAGGATCCCAAGAACTACCGCTACACCCCCGCCGCCGGCCTCCCGGTGCTGCGTGAGGCGATCGCGGCCAAGACCCTGCGCGACTCGGGCCTCGAGGTCGCGCCCTCGCAGGTCATCGTGACCAACGGCGGCAAGCAGTCGGTGTACCAGGCGTTCCAGACCGTGGTGAACCCCGGCGACGAGGTGCTGCTGCCCGCGCCGTACTGGACGACCTACCCCGAAGCGATTGCGCTGGCCGACGGCACGCCCGTCGAGGTGTTCGCCGGCGCCGACCAGGACTACAAGGTCACCGTCGCGCAGCTCGAGGCCGCCCGCACCGACAAGACGACGGTGCTGGTGTTCGTGTCGCCCTCGAACCCGACCGGCTCGGTGTACACCCCCGAAGAGACCGCCGAGATCGGGCGCTGGGCCCTTGAACACGGCATCTGGGTCATCACCGACGAGATCTACCAGAACCTCACGTACGAGGGTGTCAAGGCCGTCTCGATCGTCGAGGCCGTGCCCGAGCTCGCCGAGCAGACGATCCTCGTCAACGGCGTCGCGAAGACCTACGCCATGACCGGATGGCGCGTGGGCTGGATGGTGGGCCCTGCGGATGCCATGAAGCTCGCCGGCAACCTGCAGTCGCACCTGTCGAGCAACGTCAACAACGTCGCCCAGATCGCCGCGGCGGCCGCGCTCAACGGCCCGCAGGACGAGGCCGAGCAGTTCCGTCTCGCCTTCGACCGCCGCCGTCAGCTGATCGTGTCGGAGCTGGCGAAGATCGACGGCGTCGAGGTCCCGAACCCGCTGGGCGCGTTCTACGTCTACCCCGACGTGCGGGGCCTTCTCAACCGGTCGTGGGACGGGGTGACGCCGACGACCTCGCTCGAGCTCGCCGACCTGATCCTCGAGAAGGCCGAGGTCGCCGTGGTTCCCGGCGAGGCCTTCGGCCCGAGCGGCTACCTGCGCCTGTCGTACGCCCTCGGCGACGACCAGCTCCTCGAGGGCGTGCAGCGCCTCCAGCGCC